>JAFEDN010000021.1 GCA_018241585.1 Pseudomonadota bacterium
GGTGGCAACATGACTCAAGTGTTAAATAGCGCACAAAACAATCCTAATTATCAAAGCATGTTGTTAGCCAGCGGCAATATTGCTTGGAAAGCCTTACAGAAAAATGCTTTTTAAGCAGTGATCATGAATTAGCCGAATTATTAATGTCTTTATCCGGCACGATTATTCTACAAGGCGGCTCTGGTGATACGTCAAGCCATCAATTTAAAGTGCTATCCTCATTAGCTGCCGATAATCAATTACTCAAGACCTTATTACATGGTGGTTCAGCGAAAGTATATGTTTGCGATACGCAGTCGCCTGAAGGCTGTTTAAATCCCTCTATTCAAACGCTCAATGTATCACCGGATTCTGGACTACAAACCCAAGTATCCAAATTACTACAGGATATGACCGATAAAATTCTAACCGATACTACATTGACTCAAACAGAAATCGGATTATTACAATCCACGCGGTTGCCGATCTATAAAATGCTGAATGGGCAAAGTGCATTTGTCGGCGATAAACAAATTCTGGATATAGTCAGCTATGCCGATGTGATTACGACGGATATTCTATTCCAATATCTTGATGAAAATTTATCGGTAGTTCATACCAGCGTCAGTAGCTTGCAATATCCTGAATCCATCATGGAACCATTTGAACAAGGCATCAACCAGGCACGGTCGAGTGTCGGTTCAGCACAACGCAACGCGACCTCACAAATCAGTTTGGCGGCGCAATTGATTAACCAAACTCAAACTATTGAACAAATGCTGTCCGGTGAATTGTCATCACAAATGTCTGATACTCTGCAATGGGCGGATCGACTTAGGGAATGATGTAATCAAACCCTATTATTACCACAGTGCCAGCATGTCGTGAATTGTCTCTCTAATTGCTCTCCACATTGAGGGCATTTCCATGAAGTAGACAACTGTGGTGGCTGAGAGTTTTCATGAATCAGTTTCATTGCTTTGTCATATTGACTATCATCCATTACCCACAATTCAGGCATAGCTGAGATAGGAGGTAACTCTCCTGCCGCCGGCGGGTATTCGTTTTTAATAAAACAAATAATTCCCTCACTTTCAAGCAGTGATTTTAGTATATACAACTGAATTTTATCATCAATACTTAATAATTTTTCCATGTTCGTATTATACACCAAAGTTTTTTAGAATTATCTGTCTAAGGAGTTTTATTTTCTTACTAAATTTTTCCCAAAATAAATGGTTATGATAGAACCAATAATAGGTTTTTTAATAAAAATCTGATTGATTTTTAAACGAAAAAAATATAGATTTATTGCTTTCTAAGAAATAGCTATGATAACATCCAAAAAGTAGTTTAAGTTTTCATGGAGGATGATCTATGTTAACAGTATATTACTATAGCCGTCCCATTGATGGTTCAGCAGTAAGCTGGCTCCGACACATAGACAGAAGGGCTCGCCATACGGGTGTCATTATAGAAGACACAATTTCTGCAAATACACCGTTCCAGACCAGGATAAGTTTTTAATTTTCATTTAATAACAAGTCACTAAAAGATTCACTTGTCCGGGTCACAGGTGGCATGTAAATTCTAGCCGCCTGTGACCCAGACACCTTGGTCTCATAACCCGATTGTTTTATTAGGAAAATAAAAAATATAGCTTGGTCTGGAACACAAATGTGTGATTTCCTCTCTAATTTAATTCAAAAGTGCTTCGACTTCTACAGTTAACTCGTTCATCAATTCGCTTGCGCTCATATCCCTGCATAATTGAGCGGATTGCCCAGACCAAAGTGACATAAAGTTAGTATTATTTTTTATTATTGCGGCTTTTCGCATGACGCTGGTGAGTGCATTTTGAATAGGGTAATCCAGAATATTGGACTGATTTAAATTATCCGTAAATTGATTGCGTATGCCGCGAGCTAATTTTCCGGAAAAAGAACGTGTTAAAATAGTGTTATCTTGCTTTTGTATTAAAAGAATTTTCTTATAAATAAGCGGAGTACCTGACTCATGACAAGTTAAAAATGCCGTTCCCATCTGTACACCGCAAGAGCCTAACTGAAGCGCAGCAACGATGCCTCGGCCATCCATTATTCCGCCGGCGGCAACAATCGGTATTTTTATGGCGTCTATTAATTGAGGAACTAAACTCATTAAACCGATGAGAGAATTTTCAGCTTTATCTAAAAATGTACCACGGTGGCCGCCGGCTTCACTACCCTGGGCGATAATAATGTCAGCACCATTTTCTTGCAGAGCGTAAGCCTCAGTCAGGCTTGTTGCAGTGCCTATTAAAACAGTATGATTTTTTTTAAGTTGGGATACCCACTCAACATTGAGCAAGCCAAATGTATAACTGAAAACGGGGACTTTTTCTTCAAGAACAACATGAAGTTGTTCGGCAAAAACCGGTGTATAAGGCCTTTTTACAGGAAAGATCTCAATATCCAATTCACCACAAGCTTGATTGATATCGTCACACGCATTTTGAATTTGGATAGAGCTTGCCTGATGATCTTCGGGAATAAACAGGTTAACTGCAAAAGGCTTGTTGGTTAATTCGCGAATTTTTTTAATCGCTTGTCTAATCTCATTAGGAGCCATATAACCTGCACCCAACGATCCCAGCCCTCCTGAATTTGATACGGCAGAGACTAATTGTGGCGTGGTTGCGCCACCAGCCATTGGAGCCTGAATAATGGGAAGGTTAATACCTAATTTTTTAGTTAAATCTATTATTTTCCACATAAGCTAGCTTTTAATAATTATTCAAACCATTCAATATTTTTCCATGCTCCAGGATTAATTTTTTTGGCCGCGATGCGTTCTTGCCAATTACTGACATGGATTTCAAGTTTATGTTGATCTGGATCTAAAAAGTATAGTGAAGCGCCCGGAGACGTATTATCTTTGAAGACTACTGCTCCGGAACTAATAATGCGCTGACTCATAGTATCAAATTCGGTAACCGATACTGAAAACGCATAATGTGTGTAGCAAGGATTGGGTTGTCGCATTTCATCGACATTCAGGCAAAACCAGAAATCGCCGGCCAGAAAATAAGCACCCTTGTCCCAGCGGCATAAAGGTTTTAGTTCGAGAATATCTCGATAAAAGCGAAAAGACTTATCAATGTCTTTAACGGCCAGGGTAACATGGTTCATGCTTGTGATCATAAATTTTCCGCTTATTTTACGAATTCAATTCAGCTGGAGATTTTATCACAATACACCGTTCCAGACCAGGACAAGTATTTAATTTTCATTAATTAACAACTCACTAGAAGATTCACTTGTCCGGGTCACAGGTGGCATGTAAGTTCTAGCCGCCTGTGACCCAGACACCTTGGTCTCATCACCGATTGTTTATTAGGAAATAAAAAATATATCCTGGTCTGGAATACAAATTTGTATGACACTTTTAAATATACCACTCAACATTTTCCATGCGCTAAGATCAGCTTTTTGGGCTACTTAAACACAGATGTCTATTTGTATAGAGACGTGTCAATACCTGATATAATTACACTATTCTGTAAATAAATCTTCGAGAGTTACAATATTAGACAACAACTTCTCAGAATGTTTATTAGGATTTACACCATTTGCAGAAACAAAAGCCAAAAAAATTTGTTTCCTTGTTTGAGTTTGCATTTGAAAGACCTTCAATTTATTTTCTAATTGAGCAGCATATTCTTTCATTTCATCGAAAAGTAATCCTTCACCGTTGAAACAGATATCATCAATTATTTGGTCACTAGATTTACCTTTTTTGATTTGCCCTAAGTACAAGGGAATACCACCTAACACCATATACAATTTTAATATATGCTTTTGAGTTAATTGAACACCATTATTTTCTTTTAAGAACCTATTGGTTTGTTCTAAATTGAATGGTTTTACTTGTAGTCGATAAGTAACACGGTGATAGAGACTGCCGGTGTTTTCAATAATATTCTTTACTATCCAAGAAGATAAAGACCCGCATACTACCAATTTAACTTTATTGGAAATATTCCAATGTTTCTAAAAATTGAGATTTTCGTGCTACCATCCAAGGAAGTTCATCAAGGAAAATAACAAATTTTTCCTTTTGACTTCTATTTACGGCAGCATCAAGTAGTTCAAATATTTTAAACCAGCTGTTAGGTGTTTCATAGGTAGTTGATTTAACAATTTTGCTCAAATCTGAACAGAACGCGGTGCGTTGCAATTTAAACGAAGGATGATCTAAACCTGTGGTAGAGAAAAAATCGCAATCTTTTTTTTGGAAATACTTTTTTATTAAATATGTTTTACCTACGCGCCGTCGGCCATAGACGGCCATCAGATTTACGGGTATTGTAGAATTCATCTAGTTTTGTGACTTCTCTTTTGCGACCTGATAGGCACATAAATTACCTGAAGGTTGAGTGGCTGTTTATAATGATACTATAAGTAGCTATTCAGGGAATGGCTAATTTTAGGTTAACTGGCTACTTATAACAATTATATAAGTAGCCCGTTAACTTATTGTTATAAATAGGCAGGTCGGTCTAACATCCATTATCGATCAATTGATCGGCTTATCTAGTAGAGAAGGTGACCTTCAATAATACGTTTCTTTAAAGTTAAGTTTATTTGTACGTGAACCTCTATTGGTGCTACGCATGGAGCTATGTTCTAGGGATAATTGAGGTAATTTATGTAACAGGAGGTAATACAGATTGTTTTATAAAAAGTTATTAATATCCATAAAGTTGTGGCTCGGTAGTTAATAAAATCCATTCTAGACCGTCATTTTCAGGTAAGTTTTTCTCTACAGCCTCGACTACTTTTTTTTCAGAGCCCCCAAATCTCCTAAGCTATCCTTTATTTGGTATGTATAAGCTAAAGTAGTGGTATCTTCTATTGAACCAAACATAGCTTCCGACCAAGCGGCAGCATCTTCCATGGGTAAATCCATTTGCACCTCCATAAAGAAGGCATCTGATCATGACTTTTGAATGCCAACAAGATGTGTAGAAGATTCAGCTTAGTTGGGGGAGAGCCTTTTTTTATAAACGCGTACTTTTAAAATGCGGCGCAGTTCAATTTTATCAATAATGACGGTGAATTGATCAAATTCAATCTGTTCACCGGCACGCGGCATTTTTTTGATTTTCTTGAGAATCAATCCCGCCAGAGTGGTTACTCTCTCTGGTTCCGGTTCGATATCAATATCTAGCGCTTGTTCTACCGCATATAGGGAACAATTACCATTCATGAGAAAACTGCCATCAGCTAAAGGTATCCAATCATCTTTGGTTTTGTGAAATTCATCTTTGATTCTACCGAACAATATATGCAGTAAATTATCTAAAGTGATAAAACCAACTGGAATATTGGCATCATTCGATACCACCGCAAAATGCGGCATACCCTCACGAAATTTACGCAGCAGTTCCAAAGCGGGTAAATGTTCATTCACTTTTAAAATAGGGCGAATGATCGGAGTTAAGCTGTTAATGCTTTGGTTTTGCAAGAAAACAGCGAGTACATCTTTTATATGAATAATGCCAGTAATATTTTCAGGAGATTTTTGATAGAGTGGATAACGGCTATAACGAGTTTTGAGTATAATCTGTAATGATTCTTCAATGGGATGATTCTCCTCCAGCGCTGTCATTTCATCAATCGGGCGCATGACTTCAGTGACTTTGAGATCTCCTAAATCCAAAGTATGTTCTAAAATTTCCGCTTCTTCCTGAGTTAAATCACCGTGAAGACTGGTGTGTAAAATAAGTTTAATTTCTTCGGTTGAGTAAGTTTGTTCTCTTTGGTGAGTTTGATCTAATTTAAATAATTTCAGCAAAAAATTAGAACATGTATTCAGTAACCAAATAGCCGGATACATGATCCAATAAAAACCATAGAGCGGTAGAGCTGTCCATAACGATACTCGTTCGGACTGGCGTATCGCCATTGATTTAGGCATCAGCTCGCCGACAACGATATGCAGGAACGACAGAAAGGAAAAAGCCACAAAAAAGGACAAGAATTGAATCATCTCTCTTGATTGAATGCCCGCAATTTGAAATAAAGGCTCCAGCAATCTGGCAAAAGCCGGTTCACCGACCCAACCTAAACCCAGGGAAGCCAAGGTGATCCCTAATTGACAAGCGGATAAATAGCTATCGAGATGCTGGTGAATTTGAATTAATATTTTGCTGCGTAACCCATACACATTTTTAATTTCCTCAATACGGGTATGGCGCAATTTTACCATGCCAAACTCAGCGGCGACAAAGAAGGCATTGAGCAGCACTAAGGCCAAACCCAAACAGACCCAGAGTAAATTGATCATAAATTCCCTTCCCATTAAAGCTGAATTTAAGTGTAAAATAATTTCGGTACATTGTAACAGCCGGTAGGAATTTTTCCGTCATTTTTCTAAGTTTTGATAATTTGTATATAAAATTAGCAAAATAGGTTTTATTGTATTTTACTTTTAAATTAAGCTAATTGATGAACAAAATAAAGCTGAAAATATTTTATTATCGCGTCAAAATTTTGAAGTAAAAAAAAATATCGCACCGACGTTGTAGTCGCAAAATGTGTACATTTTAGGAAACATCGGCCTTACCGAGATGCAAAATATGTATTGAAAAAAGGGAGTTCCGCCTGGAATTTCCGATACCGGGAATGCCGCCGCGGGCTATCAATCTCTTTCAGCGCCGATTTTAATCGGTGATAAGCAAACAGCCTTAAAAGTTTTAGAGTCTGGAAGAGCGGTCGATCAATTGCTGTCGGTAAAACTCTTGTTGTTAGAGCAATATACTCAGTGCCTACTCACTAAGAAAGGTCCAGAGGAGCCTTCCGCATGATTTCAGTAATAAATTCTGCCTACTCAAGTAAGTAGCGAATTTATGATAACATGTCGGATACTTTGTTTTAAAGAACAAAAAATATGACAACTGACCCGATTGGAAACTATGGTGATGCGTCTAAATCGTATGCCGAGCAAGTAGACGTTAAACCCATTCATGTGTTTTATGAACGTCCTAATACTTGGGCGTTATTACCACATTCGCTCAATGGGTTAAATATTTTGGACCTTGGCTGCGGCTCCGGTTGGTATGCGGAGCAACTGCTGAAAGCCGGCGCTGTCGTCACCGCAATCGATGTTAATCATCAAATGGTTGAGCTGACTCGAAAGCGTGTACAGAATCATGCGCAAGTGATCCAAGCCAATCTGGAAGAGCCGTTAGAATTTTTAGCGTCTGAATCCTTTGATGTGATTCTCGCACCTTTGGTTATTCATTATGTGAAAGACTGGTTTGCTTTGATGAAAGAATTAGCGCGTTTGCTCAAAAAAAATGGCTTATTTATTTTTTCTACCCATCAGCCCCATCAAACTTATCATATTTTTAAACTGGAAAATTATTTTCATCCGCAAATTATTCAGGATTATTGGCCTTCCTTAAAAGCAACGGTTCAGTATTATCACCACACTTTACATGATTTAACCGAATCTTTGTATCAAGCCGGCTTTCTTATTGAGCGAATGATAGAGCCTTTACCGGAAGAAGGCATGAAGCAAGACACAAAAATGTATCCCTTGCTGACTACTCGTCCTTGGTTTTTGTTTGTGCGGGCTATTAAAAGATGAAAGATCAACCTGAATTGGAATAATGCCTAGGCTGTCATGATTTCTTTACGCCATCGAATATGGGTGCGGATCGTTATCGCGGCGCATACTTTGGTTGCTGGGCGATCTGCAATCAAATTCTTGCTAAAGAATATCAAGATTATTCCAGTTATCAAAAAGCGCATCGCCGCCATTAAGAATATGCTTGAAAAGCATATAAAGTAACCTGCTACGGGTTAGATGCTATCTGATATTGAACTGAGTCTTGGCAGGATATAGAGTAAGGATATTTAAACTGGAGAGGGAATTCGATGTTATTGAAAGCGTCATGTCACTGCCAATTGGTAAGATTTGAATTTGAATCTCATACGCCCTATCCTTTTTTACGGTGCTATTGTTCGATCTGTCGTAAAACTGCAGGAGGCGGGGGTTATGCAATTAATATTATGGGGGAAGCCGATACTTTAGTAGTTAAGGGAAAAAGTCATATTAAAGTCTACCATGCTATTCTGGGTAAATATAAAAATGGTAAATCAATACGCAGCCCAGGTCGTCGACATTTTTGTAAACAATGTGGCAGTTGTCTTTGGATTGCCGATAAAAGATGGCCTAAATGGGTCTATCCTTTTGCCTCTGCTATAGACTCTCCGCTACCTAAACCGCCTGAACACGTTAATATCTTGCTCAATTCCGCAGCCAATTGGGTTGAGATTCCCACGGGCAAGCGAGAATTAAATTACGGTGAATTTAATGAAGAGTCTATCGCTGCATGGCATAAACGACATTTTCCTAAGGGTTAGTTTCGGTAGATTATAGCGAAAATTTACGCTATTTACGGTCATTCTCTGGTATAATATGCACCCTAAAAAAGGAGCCAAAGCGGTTTTAAAATATGGTTTTCAGGAATTGAATTTAAATGAAATCGTTTCGTTTACCGTCGTAGATAATCGCACCTCCCGGCGGGTGATGGAGAAAATCGGCTTGCATTATAATCCACGAGACGATTTTGATCATCCTCGTTTATCCCAAGCGAGTCCTTAAAAACTCCTTTTCTGGTTAGTAGATCAATTATCTCAATCAAGTTGAAATAATTAGGAATTGTGATATCAAAAATTATTAGAAAAAACGATTAACCATTGATTTAATCGTTTTTTAAAAAGCTATCTATATATACTCAGTTTGTGCTTCGTAAATATAAATTTGTTTCAATTCATTTTTGACATGCAAGATTTCAAGAGCAGAGGGAGTTTTTTGATTATAACAAACCTCTAAAATCCATAAAGCCAAACTTTCTAATTGTTCTTCTATGTTAGATAGCAGCAATGGCGGCATTTCTAAACAAGAATCACTTTTTTGCATAAACAGCTCTCCTAAGGTGTTATCTATAAAATATCCTCAGAGCAGTTGATCATTTATTTGTCATTTATTAAATATCTCGCTTTCAGCTCTGGATCAGTCAGTTGAATTATTTCCACCAGCGTTAAAAACAATAGTACACAATTTTAAAAAAGCAATATTACTTGTTAATTATAAATTAATATTTATAATAATAGAAAATAAGAATGAAAATTTGCTTATATTAAAATTTTAGATATAATCTATTGCGATGAAACATGAAAATTTAAATTCATTGTCAGAAAGACTTAATTATGCGCTTAAGGTCACTGGTGCTCGCAAAGCGGATTTAGCACGCGCTATTAATGTAAAGCCCCAAATCATTCAATTTTTATGTACAAGTTCTACGCAATCTTCCCGTTTTGCATTCGAAATTGCCGCCGCTTTAGGTTTGAATACTCGATGGTTGGCGACCGGTGAAGGAGAAATGTTTATAGCAGATGATCCCAAAAATCGATTATTTAATGAACATAAAAAATCCCCCATATTAAGCCAGGAACAACTGATTCAAAAATATAAATCTGGCGATATTGATTTGTCTCAACATGCTCAGTGGGAAGTCATTAAAACTGAACATACGGAAATATTTAGCATTAAAATGCCGGATGTATCGATGGAACCCAATATTCCATCAGGGGCACTTATATTTTTTCGAAAAACCAATAATCAATATTCAGCAAAAAATCAGGATATTGTTCTTGCTTATGTAGCGGAATTTAATGCCATTATTATCAGGGAAGTTGATATTCAAGACGAAAAATTAATGCTTTTACCGAAAAATAAAATTCTTTTTCATCAAACTCCTTTATCTGCTGGTATTAAAGTATTAGGTCTTGCCATTGAGTGGCGTTATCAACCAAGATAATCCAGGAGGATGAAAATGGCTGCAAAATTTATAGAAAATTTGAAAAATGATTTTTACTATTCTATTGAAAGCATTAAAAATCGATATCCTTGCAAAATAGTAAAAGTTAAAAATACTGAAAGCTATAACAAAAAAGCTTCCGTTCTATATCAAGCAGCAACCAAAATAAACATCCGAGAATCTACGGTCGCCGAAATACTCAGCGATCCCTTGTTAATTGAGAAGTTTCATCCTACTGATGGAATTAAATTAGGTTTCCTTTCGGCAGGAGAAATTTTATTAAAGGAATCTAATAACCTTGAAGAGGCGAGAGAAAAATACCAAAAAATACTTAAAGGTATGTTTGCAAACCTCTATGGAGATGAAAAAAATGGTACCGAATAATATACCTTTAAAACTAAACTCTAAATTTATTATATTATTAGCCATGATTTACACTACTGCCAGTATAGCAGCTGATGCAGTCGCATTTAAATTTACCTATTTTTTTGGATTGGTGGAATCTGGAGCTACTTTATTATTTCCGTTAACTTATATACTGGGTGATGTCATCTCCGAAGTATATGGCTGGAACACAGCAATGAAAATAGTATGGTTTGGCTTGGCGTGTGAAGCATTATTTGCCATTATGATTACATGGGTGATTCATCTGCCTATCTATGGAATTGGACAATTTCAAAATGAATATATGGATATACTAGGCAATATATGGCTTTTTGTATTAGCGGGCATTATCTCTAATGCAGTAGCAGGCTTATTAAATGTTTTTTTTATCTCGAAATGGAAAATCATGATGCACGGACGACTTTTTTGGGTAAGAAGTATCATTTCTACTTGTATTTCTGAATTTATACTCATCTTTTTAACGGTATTAATTGCCTTTGTGCCTTTTATCCATTTTAAAGCAACGATGAAAGTTTTCGCAGATGCTTACTTGCTAGAAATAATCTATGCAATGATTTTTGTTTTACCTGCTCAATTATTTGTGATGATATTGAAACGCGCAGATGGCATAGATGCCTATGATTATGGTGTTTCATATAATCCATTTAAACTTGTATTAAACTAGGAGACAATAATGAAGATAGGAATTATGGGCGCAATGTTAGAAGAAGTGGATATTTTACGTCAACAAATGACAGATATTTCTGAAGTGGAACATGGGGGAAGGAAATATTACCTTGGAAAATTAAATAAAACAGAAGTCATTTTGGTATTTTCTCGCTGGGGAAAAGTCGCAGCCGCCGCTACAGTAACTTCATTAATTACCGAGTTTAAGATTAATCAACTTATTTTTACCGGCGTTGCCGGTGCAGTAGCTCCAGATTTAAAGATTGGGGATGTTGTCATTGGAGAACGATATTACCAACACGATATGGACGCAAGACCTTTATTTGAAAAACATGTTGTTCCCCTTACCAGCATGACTTTTTTTAAAGCGGATAAGGTATTAATCAAAAAAGCTGAAGCTGCCTGCAAAAATTTGCTAGAGTCTCCGGTCGAGCATATTGGGGCTGGTGCTTTAAAAGAGTTTGGAATTAATCAACCTAAATACGTTGTTGGCACTATTGCTAGTGGAGATCAGTTCATTGCCGATACCAAGAAAACACAAGCCATTTTATCTGATCAACCAAAAACGGCTGCTGTAGAAATGGAGGGAGCAGCGGTGGCTCAAGTTTGTCACGATTACAAAATTCCGTTTGTTGTAATCAGAACGATATCTGACGTTGCCGACCATGCTGCCCATATTGATTTTCCAAAATTTATTAATAAAATTGCTAAACATTATTCAGAGCATATTATAAGAAGCATGTTTAGTAAGCCTTTTGTCAATAAACTGGATATAACAAAAGAAAATGAATCAGAGCATCAACCAAGCGCTTCAAATCTTTCTCTTAGGAGCGCACTATAATAGAAAATTTAATTAATTTTCATTTTAGTAACTTAATCAGAATCACTGATGATATGTCAGTTGGTCTACGCCATAATCACGCCGGATTTCCCTCGTCATATTCTAGCTTAGCTATAAAAATGTGCTATCATTTGATAGATCAAATTTAATGGGGGATAATGAAATGGATACCTTTACCGTCAGAGATTTGCGAGAACGTACCGGGCAGTTAATCCATGATGCTGAGGCGGGTAAGCTCTCGCTAGTCACCAAACATGGGCGGCCTGTTTTTCTGGCTGTGCCTTTTAGTGAAGAACTTTTAGAGCTGGGTTTACGCCAAGCATTAGCTGTTAAGCTCTATGAGGAGCATACCTTCACTTTAGAAAAGGCCGCAAAATTAGCTGGCGTTCCAATAGAGGCTTTTATGGAAAACTTGGGCAAGTTAGGCATTCCAATAGTTGATTATTCTGCCGCCGCCCTGATCGTCGAGTGATTGTCGGCGCATTATTTAAAAATAATGCCGTCTTGAACTTTCTGAGAGCATCTTAATCTCTTCTGTTCATTCTAAGCTTTTTAAATCATTCCTATTGATTTTCAACGGTTAAATAACAGACTCTCACGCCTGATATTTGAAGTGAGAATTTTATCATGACGCTGGAGTGCTGTTCAAACGATTCATGAAAACGGATTTAGCGACTGCCTATGATTTCAGAAATTTTAGCATTGATCCTATCTCCGACAAATGACGCTCAATATAACGCTCCAAATCAGGACGGACGTATGAAATAACCCGCCATAACAGCAAAAGTGTAAAAATTAAGACAATGAGCACTCCACTGATACCCAGTGTGAGTAATCCAAAAATCCAAACGATGCGGCAACTTGAACTGCTGTGGAGAAGAGGTTCTAGGTCGGCGCTTGTTTTTTGACAAGCAGGATTGATTTCCATATATTTATCCTAATTTCTTTAACGAGCAAGGCCATCGTTTTTTTATTCATGTAGCTAATGAATAAAGAAAATCATCACCGCTATCCGTTTATGCCGATAAAAACTGTACGTAACCATTATTTCCTTTCAACAAGAACCGGAAGCAATGGGTTTAAAAACAAACCTATCAGCCAAACAAAAATCGCTATTTTTCATTGAGTTTCGATCGTGTGTTATCATAGGTATCAAAGAATTGAAAAAAAATAAACGATCGAGGAATGGGATTATGCACTTTGATTTTTTTTCTCCTGCTAAAGATAAAAGCGATCTGGATACTAAATCTTCACAGCCTTCCCGTAGCCAAGAAGCTGTTCAATTCAGCGAAACCAAGCCTGAAGGTGTCGAGATTTTTGGAAAATCCTATAGCTTTCGAGGTGCCGATAAACCAGTACTCTGTACACTTCGAGCAGAGCCACTGAAGAACAAAGAAAATACTTATTTTATTCTGAGCTATGTAGAGGCGGATGAATCGATACAAGCTATTCGACTGTCTGTAGAAATACAGGAATCCAATAGAATATCGCTGGGATTGAGTGCCATTAAAGAGCTTAAACTGGCCGATTTTTTTGAAAAACTAAGTCAACAAGCTCAAGCAAGCAGTGTCTCTTTGCAAATAAAAAGTACAGATTTCACTTATTTGTATTACCTTCAAGGGGAATCGGAAAATATTAAACAGCTTTTCCCTTTATTAAGAAATTTAATGGAAAATCGTTTTTGTAATTATGGGAAAGAGTATATATTAACACCCCCTGTTTACTTTATTTGAAAATCTTTATGCTACCATTGAGCAAAATTTTATAAATCAGCAACAGGCTAAAGCGGCAAAAACTCCCCAGGGAATGTCTATTCATATTTCCAATGGAACTGGAGTCTCTCTTTGAACCAAACACAGGAATTGATTTAACGATAAGCACTGGATGACGAACTCGAAGAAGAACTCGAGCTATTTGAGGTATTGTTATCAGAATTACATTCCAATCTTCAACCAGCGATTAAGCTTATACGTGTATCCCTCGCTGATCCTGTAACTTTTACTAATATGAAAATAGTCTCAGACAAAACTAGAAATCGCCTAAGTTAAATTTTATCTTTACAAGAGGTTTATATTTTATCAATTTAGTAGGTCTTAATCTATCACAAGAAACTGTTAAAATCCTGCAAGACGCTAAAATTACAGTGACTTGCAGGATTTATTAGCTATATACTTTACCGGCGTAACCCACGATCTTGTCTTGCGCTTACATTAACTTCCTGTTTATTTTCTGTGGCAGTATTTTCGTATTTAGCAAAAAGACCTAACAATCTTGAAAGTGTACCGGCAGTAGGTTTGATAATACTTTTACCTTGAGAGAAATTGCTTAACCCATCTACTGCACCTTCAAGGCTAATTGTCACAGCTTTTTCACCAATTTCATTTATTTCATGAAAATTATTATTATTAACTTTACTGAGTTTGAAAAATTCACAAGCCCCACCACCCTGTTTTAATGGCGTGGTAGCAGGCTTATCTTCCTCAAGTGATTTTATTTGTTTTTTGGATTTTGATATTAACTCATTCATTTTCCTTTCCTCCATCTTATTACCTTTTTTTGAATGTCTATCTCTTTGTCGCTCATATATACCTAAAAGAGTTTTTTTATTTTCTAAATTTTTCATGAAAATTCTCCTTAATGTTAATTAAATGGATCAATGTATAAAAAAATTTTTATACTGTTGATAGGATACAAGAAGCCTTAAAAACAAATCACCGGTGAGATCACGGTGGGTACTATTCCGGAGTAATCCGAACACTCTGTTTTTTGAAGCTAAAGCGAACAAAATAAAGATAAAAATAAAGCCAGAAATTACAATATAATTATAAAAGTTAATATTCAGCCCATGGTTTAAAAATTACTCCACATTATAACCGTGAGAAAGTTTATTGAGGTCCTTAAACCAAGGACACGCTCGGCCTATTTTAGATGAGATTTGCTCTGGGCGCCGGAAAGGGTGGTCTGTGGGTAGTGAAACCAGCACTTTTTATCAGAAATGAATTTTTTTCTTAGTACCGGCGAACAATGGTGTACTTTTTTGAAGGAGGCTTATAGGAAAAGTATTAAGTAGCCCCTCATTTAAAGATTTTTCTATGATTTGTGCACGTGTTAAACAACGCATTTTATGTTTGATTTCTTGAATATAGCTTTCCACCGTTCTGGGTGATAAATTTAACATTTTTCCAATATTTTTATCGGATTTTCCTCTGAGTAAAAAAAACAAGCATTCCAATTGCCTTTCACTTAGTAGATAAATGTTGGAAGTTTCGTCTTCAAGAAGGTAAGAAAATTGTTTACTTGAAGTATGATTGAATTCATTTACTGAATTAAAAACAAATCTACTCACATCAACCAGTGCATAGTTGGTTATATCAGTCCCGTAACTTATTAAACCTATTATCTCATTTTTACCATCGGTTATTGGAGATTTTTCGCATAAAGTGAGTTTCCAGCCATCTGAATATCGTAAATAACTTAAACAAGCTAGCTTTTTACGCAAGGTAAAAATTAATTTTTCGTAGTTTTCTATAATAGAAGTTCTTTCACACACTCCATAGCGTAAATCGGCATAACCTTTTCCATTCAACTCATCAACTGATTCAAGTCCATATGATTTAACTATTTTATCATTTGCCCAAATAATTTTATGTGTAGTATCCAATATTAAGATATATCCGGGTAATTTGTTGAGAATACTTTCGCTTATTTTAACATAATCATAAAGGTCCATAAAAAACCCCCTTCAGTGAATGTGAATTTTTTTATTAGTTCTAGTATATCCCTATTTAAGTAACTTATAACATCCATGTTAATCATGGTGATTGATACCCTCGTTACAGTCGGATGAAAAATAGTATAATATCAATTTTCCAATAACTTAATACAGGAGAAATATTATGTCAAGAATAGAAAAACAAACAATCAGCCTGGAATTCTGTCTGTTTATATCTTGGGTAATTCTATAATGCTAATCACATTTTAACCATTTTACTATTTCCTATTTTAAATGTGAGAAATTTTAAGGTCCTAAATTGAAAGCCTAAGAACCATGATGAATCATGTATTCACAATTATAAGTGACAATGGTAGGGAGTTTGTCTATTATTGAGATAATAACTGCTAAGTTGCAAACTGATTTTTACTGTGCGCATTCTGATTTATCTTAAGAACCTAGTTTATGAAAATCCGAATGTTAGTTAGGCAATATTTAAAAAAGGTAGTGATTTTAATTCAATGAGTGACAATAAATTATTATTTATCATGGGTAGATTAAATGATCGACTTGGAAATCATTGAGATACGCAATGCTTAATGAAGTTTTTAATGGAATTTTGTAATGCTAGACAGATTTATTGACATGAACATCGTTATCGATAAAGAAATCACCCTGCATTTAAAGTATGGTGGTCAAGGAGCCCCTTTGCTGTTACTTCATGGTTATCCTCAAACGCATATAATGTGGCACAAAATCGCACCTTTATTGGTACAGGATTTTACTGTAATTATGCCAGATCTGCGCGGATACGGCGATTCTTCAAAGCCAAGCAGTGATCCTGAACACCTGGCTTATTCCAAACGAGCAATGGCAGGGGATCAAGTTAAATTAATGGCAAAGCTTGGTCATGAAAGATTTATTGTTATTGCTCATGACCGTGGTGCGCGAGTAGCACACCGATTAGCGCGTGATTTCCCTGATAAAGTAAAAAAGCTTATATTATTTGATATGTTGCCGACCCTTCATATTTTTGAAAATATCGATAAAGAAGTTGCCAGAGCTTATTATCATTGGTTCTTCCTAGCTCAACCTGATAATCTTCCAGAAACGTTAATTAAATCCAATGCGCATTATTATATCCAAGAGAAATTAAAGCGGTGGTCTAAAAATGGACTCTCTGTTTTTCCAACAGAAATATTCAATGAATATATTCGTTGCTCAACTACATCGGAAGCAATTCATGCTGCGTGTGAAGATTATCGTGCAGCGGCAAGTATCGATCTGATTCATGACGAGGAAGATAAGGGGAATAAAATCAAATGTCCCATATTCTTAATATGGGCCAAAAATGGATTCATCGGAAAACATTATGATGTATTAAAGGTATGGCGAGAATGGGCAAATTCGGTAGAAGGGAAATCGATTGATTGCGGCCATTTTATTCCTGAAGAAGCGCCTGAAGATACTTATCAAATAATTTACGAATGGCTAATGCGATAACTTCCTTGGGTTGCATTTTTGCCTGAATTGTCTGATCCCTTTAAAAGAAATGAAAATAGGGGTTGTAAGCACAAACAATCAAAGACCTTTCCAGCAACGTCATACTTGCGAAATTAAGTGACTGATTCTCTGATTCATTTGCTTTTGTGGTGTTCAATTTATTGGTAACAGGCTTACTAAACGTATCTCTTATAATATTTTTTCTGCATAGTGTTTGGCAATTTTATTAATAAATTTTGGAAAATCAATATGAGCAGCATGGTCACAACATCAGATATGGCTCTGATGACAACAAATGGAATTTTGACATTTGCTTAAAGCATTTTACATACAGTAGGGGGGTATTGTATAATGACATTAAATATAATCTGAGATCATTATGAATAATGAAAAAATTAAAAATAACTTGATTTTGCGGCTTAGGCGAATTGAGGGACAGATTCGCGGAATTACGGGTCTTATTGAAAAAGACACCTATTGTGATGATGTGCTCAATCAAATTACTGCCGCTCAATCCGCACTTAATAGTGTCGCCAAACTGCTTCTGGAGCAGCACCTCAACACTTGTTTGATTGACCGTATCCAAAAAGGTGATCACTCGGTAATCTCTGAGCTGATGTTAACGATGAACAAATTGATTAAATAATATTAGGATAATCATGAAAACCATCATTTTAAATGTATCTGGAATGCGTTGTGGACATTGTGTTAATGCAGTTCAAACTGCTATTCAACAGGCCGGTGGTTTGGCAACACTGGATTTGCCTAATAATACCGTGTTGCTCACATTTGATGAAACCAAAGTATCTATAGAAACATTAAAAAAAATCATTGAATCAAAAGGCTATGTTCTACTATGAAATTACAAATAATCGGTATGACCTGCGCAGCCTGTGCTATGCGAATCGAAAAAGGTCTAAAAAATTTGCCTGGCGTTAGCGATGCAACCGTCAATTTTGCCCTTGAAACCGCTACACTAAAATTTAGCGGTAGACCACTTTCAGTGGCAGAGGTGACGGAGAAGATTAATCACCTGGGTTATCAAGCAATTCCTGATGGCAATGATAAACCCAATCAAAATCGCAATAAAAAAATCCAGTTAATTTTTGCGATTATTTGCACTTTGCCACTGGTATTGGCGATGATTTCTCATTTTTCCTTATTAATGAATCCGTGGTTGCAGTTGGTTTTAGCAACTCCCGTGCAATTTATGATTGGCTGGCAATTTTATGTCGGGGCGTTCAAGTCGCTACGCAACAAGAGCGCCAATATGGATGTGCTGGTGGTATTAGGAACCTCGGCTGCTTATTTTTATAGTTTATTCTTGACGTTTTTATGGGCTACCAATACTACTCATCTTTATCCCGAAACATATTATGAAACCAGCGCTGTATTAATTACCTTAATATTAACAGGTAGATTATTGGAGTCGCTTGCCAAAGGCCGAGCCTCCGCCGCTATCAAAAGATTAATGAGTCTGCAAGCGAAAACGGCACTGGTTATTCGTGATGATCGAGAAATGATGATTCCGATTGAGCAAGTGATCATCGGCGATATTATTTTAATTAAGCCTGGTGAAAAAATTCCCGTGGATGGTCAAGTGATTGCTGGTAATTCCACCATTGATGAATCGATGTTAACCGGTGAAAGTATACCTGTAGAAAAAAATATTGGTGATCAGGTCATTGGTGCAACCATCAATATCCACGGTAGTTTGCGTATTAGAGCAGTGCATGTAGGTAAAGAAACGATGCTGGCGCAAATTATCAAAATTGTTGAAAATGCACAAAGCTCGAAAGCCCCCATTCAGCGCATTGCGGATGTTATTTCAGCTATTTTTGTGCCTATCGTCGTCGCGATAGCATTATTCACTTTTTTAATTTGGTTTGTTTGGATTCATCCGGGTGAATTTGCAGCGGCGTTGAAAACAGCGATTGCCGTGCTGGTGATTGCTTGTCCTTGTGCATTAGGATTGGCGACGCCCACATCCATCATGGTTGGATCGGGGCGTGCGGCAGAATTTGGAATTCTATTAAAACAGGGTGAATCTTTAGAAAAAATGCAAAAATTGCAAACCATTGTGTTCGATAAAACAGGTACAATTACCAAAGGTCAACCGGAATTAACCGATATTTTTTTAGAAACAGATAATGATCTTGAACTCTTGCGCTTGATTGGCTCTGCAGAAAAACATTCAGAACATCCATTAGCTAAAGCCATTGTTGAAGGAATTACTGCAAAAGGCGTCACGCTCTCTCAACCCGAATTTTTGACCGCTATTCCTGGACATGGAATTCGAGCAATGATTGAAGGTCAGGAAATTTTAATCGGCAATGCCGGGCTGTTTGAACAATATCAGATGCCCGCAGTTCCGCTGACTCAACAAAATATTCGGGAGGGTTGGGAAAATGCAGGCAAAACCGTGATATCGGTTGTCATGAATAAACAATATGTCGGTATGCTTGCTATTGCCGATACCATCAAAACCACATCAAAATCCGCTATCAGTAAGCTGAAAAACATGGGATTAGAAGTTGTTATGATTACGGGTGACCATCGACGCTCCGCACAAGCAATTGCTGCAGAAGTAGGAATTGATCATGTGTTTGCAGAAGTGTTGCCAAAAGAAAAAGCAGCGGCTGTGAGAAAGCTACAAACTCAAGGCAAAAACGTTGCTATGGTGGGTGATGGTATTAATGACGCGCCGGCGTTGGCGACGGCTGATGTGGGGATTGCGATTGGTACCGGCGCTGATATTGCCATTGAAACTGCCGATGTGACCATCATGCGTGGCGATCTGAATAGCATTGTCGACGCCATTGTCTTTAGCCGCAAAACCATGACCAATATCAAACAAAATTTATTCTTTGCTCTCGGGTATAATTCATTAGGCATCCCTATCGCTGCTAGCGGTTTACTGGCTCCCTGGATAGCCGGTGCAGCTATGGCGTTGAGTTCAATTTCAGTGGTGCTTAATGCTTTGCGTTTGCAGCGAATGAAAGCAGTAAAGGAATGAGTCATGCAAAAAATGCTAAAACTTTTTGTCATATTTAGCTTAATCTTCACATTCAATGAAATCGCACGTTCCAGACCAGGACAAATTTCTTATTTTCGTTAAATAACAAGTAATTAAAAGTTAAATGTATCCGGGTCACAGGTGGCCGCTAAATTCTGGCCACCTGTGACTCGGATACATTGGTGTTTTATCTAGTTGT
>JAFEDN010000220.1 GCA_018241585.1 Pseudomonadota bacterium
AACTTTTACTCCCTTCTTTCAACCTTTAGTCTTCCAGAATGGTTTCATCTGTTTCTCCATGATCATTCACTTTCATTTCGTCTCTTCTCTTTCTTCTCTTTCTTTTACTTGCTTATTTGCTGAACTCCTTGGCCCGTGTTTCAAGACGGGTCGATCCGCCCTCTTTTATCATCGATACTATCCTCCTGTCGCCCATCCAGTCTGCCCATCATACTTCCCTTGCGTTCCATATCATGTGCTCACTCTTTTTTGCTCCAGGTTCGATACCTCGTGATCAAGTCAAGTCTCCCTTTCTTCCGGTATCTCTACCAGCTTGCGAGAACTCTCCTCCTTACTTGGGTTGATCGCTTCCCTTTTAACAATTTCAGGTCCTATTTCACTCCCCTTTCGAGGTGCTTTTCTTCTTTCGTTCACACTACTTGTTCGCTATCGGTCTCCCAGTTTTATTTAGTGTTATGAGGGACTTACCTCACGCTTTAGACTATACTCCCAAATAGCCCGACTCTTGGTACCGCCATGTCCTCGCCGAATTCTCCTCTGGGCCCACTGGATTCTCACCCTCTCTGATGCTTCTTTCCATAAGACTTGGCCCCCGAGCTCCTCCGACCCATCGCTTTACCTAAAACTACAATTCAACACATCGTCTCCAATCTGCTGATTTCAATTTTGCACTCTTCCTCCTTCACTCGCCGTTACTACAGGAATCGTTGTTACTTTCTTCTCCTCCACTTAATAATATGTTTAAATTCAGTGGGTTCTCTTATTTGCTGTGAGTGGCTTTTTTTGTTTCTCTTTTAGATTTACTCTTCCCATTCCTCCTTTATATTTCTTTCATTATAAAGTTGTTTTGGTTGTTTCTTTCCAAAAGTTTTCTTCTTTCTTTCTTTTTTATCATCCAATCTTTCTTGCGAAAAACTCGATCACATTCTCCTCTTTTTCTTTCTTGCTTCTTGTCCACCATCTCACTCAAATATACTCTTTTATATATCCCGGAAGAAATATAAAAAAGTGCCATTTGCGTTCAACGACTTGATGATTCTCTTAATCTGCAATTCACACTACTTTTCGCACTTTGCTACGGTCTTCATCGATCTGGGAACCTAGACATCCGTTGTTAAAAGTTTTCTTTCTTTTTTTTGTTTCTTTCTTTTTCTCACTTTTTTTTTCTTGTTTGATATGATTTTTTCAACCATCCACTTTTTCATCTTCTTTTTCTGTTGTTTTTTTTTACCTTTACTACATGACATAGAAAAGTTTACATATGAATGATCCATCCGCAGGTTCACCTACGGATACCTTGTTACGACTTCTCCTTCCTCTAAATAATAAGATTTAATAAAGTTCGCCAACAGACATTGCTGTCCACCAACTCCCAATATTTCACCGGACTATTCATCGGTAGGAGCGACGGGCGGTGTGTACAAAGGGCAGGGACGTAATCAGCGCAAGCTGATGACTTGCGCTTACTAGGTATTCCTCGTTCATGTTAAATAATTACAATTAACAATCCCCATCACGAATATCTTTCCTCGGTTTACCCATATTCTTCAATAAAGGATTCGTGAACACGCACAACTACAGCCCTTGCGAGCCATACCTCCGCATCTCCACTTCTACACCTATTGCGATATTCAGTGTAACGCGCGTGCAGCCCAGAACATCTAAAGGGCATCACAGACCTGTTATTGCCTTAAACTTCCTCATGCTGTATACATGCAGTCCTTTTAAGAAGTACTAGTGACATAGGCTTCCCTACCTCACTTGGTCGCAAAAGTAATCGCTTACTTTCCGCCAACTAATTAATAAACTAAGGTCTCGTTCGTTAACGCAATTAAGCAGACAGATCAGTTCCACGAACTAAGAACGGCCATGCACCACCAACCAATAAATCAAGAAAGAGCTCTCAATCTGTCAATCCTGCTACTGTCCGGACCTGGTAAGTTTCCCCGTGTTGAGTCGAATTAAGCCGCAGGTTCCACACCTTGTGGTGCCCTTCCGTCAATTCCTTCAAGTTTCAGCCTTGCTACCGTACTCCCCCCAGAACCCAAACACTCCTGGTTTCCCTCTAAAGTTCAAAAGGAGTTCATTATAATCTCTTATAATCACGACCTCTTATCCTTGGTCGGCATTGTTTATGGTTTGGACTACGACGGTATCTGATCATCTTCGATCCCCAAACTTTCGTTCTTGATTAATGGAAACGTCCTTGGTAAATGCTTTCGCTGTTGTCTGTCTTGAACAAATCCTTGAATTTCACCTCTGACTATTCAATACAAATACCCCCAAC
Organism: Pseudomonadota bacterium; assembly: GCA_018241585.1. Classification (GTDB taxonomy): domain Bacteria; phylum Pseudomonadota; class Gammaproteobacteria; order Coxiellales; family Coxiellaceae; genus JAFEDN01. Next base: position 2,288 of record JAFEDN010000220.1, read on the forward strand.
CGTTCCTATTTCTCATTATCCTCAAGAATTTCGCCAACCTCTTCTTCCGGATCCTCTTCTATTATCCCATGCTTTCTTATTCCGGCTCTTTGAACCTAGTCTCCTAGATCCTCCCTGCTTTTAGCACTCTAATTTATTCAAAGTAAACTCTGACACATGATACTTTCGTACCATCCATCTTGGTCTTTCTTATAAAGTAACTGGTGACAAATTCGACTCTTCATCTCCTCTATCCCCTTCCATTACCCTATGTTCACTCCCAACTACGAGCGTTTTAACTGCAACAACATTCGTATACACTATTGGAGCTGGAATTACCGCGGCTGCTGGCACCAGAACTTGCCCTCCAATTGTTACTCGATAAGTGGTTTAATTTGTTCTCATTCCAATTAGACATACTTTCATACATCCATTGTTATATTTTGTCACTACCTCCCGGTGTCCGGATTGGGTAATTTACGCGCCTGCTGCCTTCCTTAGAAGTGGTGGCCATTTCTCGTGCCCCCTCTCCGGAATCAAACCCTCATTCTCCGTTACCCGTTATCACCATGTTAGTCCCCTACACTACCATCTAGTTGATAGGGCAGAAATTTGATCGGTTTGTCGCCTGTGGTTGCCCACTTTTGCGATCTGCTCGGATATTATGACTCACCTTCTTCGTTGGCTTTGTATCTAATATACGCATTCCTCTACAGAACTCTCTTTGCATGTATTAGCTCTAGCTTTCCCACGGTTATCCCTCTAGAATTACTTCATCCACCGATTAAATAATTGCTGATTTAATGAGCCATTCTCATTCTCATAGTACTTCTGTCTATTTATAATTACAATTGCATGGCTTAAT
>JAFEDN010000221.1 GCA_018241585.1 Pseudomonadota bacterium
TCCTGCATCTTATTGATTTTTAATGGATAGATGGGGGGAGTCATCAGGATTTGACTCCTGGTGGTTTAATTCCCTTATCCCCTAAAATGACGAATGCTCAAAAGGTGGTATTTATCTATGACCTCATGCAGCAAAATGCTTATGTTAAAGACAGTAAAGACCCGAGAATGAAGTTGGATCAAGTTATTCAGGCATTTGAGGACATTACCGTGATCAAAACGCGAAGACAGATGATAGAGAAGGCTTGCACTGCCTTATCTGATAGAGATTTAAAGCGAATTTCTAAAGTTGCTCAACGTATTTTAAAATCACCATCCGTTATGATAACTTCTGATGATGCAGATTCACAGGGATGCCGTTTTTACTTATAAGAATTATCCATTTAGCTGGTTTTAACTAGTTAAAGAAGCAGAAACATTCTGCATATAACTTTCTTCAAATAAAATGAGTGTGTCTTCTGCTGTTTTTTTACTGATATGAGATTCTTCTGCTAAGAAGTGAATAAAAGAAACCATATCTTCTTTTTTGGCAGATATCGCCTTGACAGAATAATCGTCCTGTGGATTTGACTGTAATTTAATAGACAAACGAGGTTTTCGTTGATCTAATGGTGTTCTTTCTCGTAAATCATTTAAATGGTTCAAAACGGTAGCTAAGACACCGGTTTCTTCTTTTTCCATACTCCGGTCTAATTCCATGGTTAACGAACCTGGACGATCTCCTAACCTAATTTTTCTAATCATATAGAGATCACCACTCGCTATATAAGGTTCTCGTTCGACCACTTCTTTTAGACTTATTTGTAATTTCTTTTCAGGTGGACTCTGGGAAAGTCTACTGGACCGATTCGAAGAAAAAATCCCCCCTTCAGTGGATGGTGAACGTGATCGTTTCATTTTAAATTACCCTTAATTTAGGTTTCAGAGATGAGTTATTATATCATAGTAATAATACAATCAGTTATCCGTTTTTAAAGTAACTTCCAAACAACTTATCTCTAACTTATTGATTTAAGTTCCCTGAGGTAGCAGGTCATGGCTAATTTTTGGTATTAACTCAAATCCAAATTGTTCAGCTTTCCTCATTAAATTTTTTAACATTCGCTCACGAAAACGTTGCTCGTAATAATCTTGACCGACTTCTCTATAAGGTTTTTTGTTTTTCAACATACGATAAATGATCCGGGCCAGCTTGTGGGCAGTAGCCGTAATCGCTTTAGGGGCTCCTAATCGAGAACGCATACGCCTATAATAAGCTCCTAAAGCAGTCGGACTATCATACAAATACAAAGTTTGTGCAATGAGGCGTAACGCACTCGCTGCTTGATTAGCCGTTCGTTTACTTTTTCCACCCAGGTGTTTTCCACCGGAAACTTTATTTCCAGGACATAATCCTAGCCACGAGGCAAAATGCTTTTCAGTTTTCCAACGCCACATATCTAGGCCAACAACTGAAATGACTCGAAGTACTGTGTTTGCTTCCACATTGGGAATCTGGGTTAGATCGATTCCCGTCATAGCTATTAAATGACTTTTAAGGTCATCGGTGCTACCTGTTCCTGTTGAGTCTGTTCAGCAGCAGAGCAATTTTTTTGAAAGTTAAACTCTTTCAATAATCGTTCAATTTCAATATCACATTTTTTGATTTGTTCTCTACAAAATTCATAAAGCTCTAGCGATTGACATAAAGTAAAAATATGTTCCTCGCGATAGTTCCCTGCTAAGGATTTTGCAATGACTTCTACTGAGTTTTTGCATCGGGCATCCCGATATTGGGCAAGAGTGAGCGGATCTCTTTCCCCTGAAATAATCGCTTTTATGATCATCATGCCTGTAGTACCCGTGATGTCTGTCACCACATTTTGTAATTTCACATTCATCTGTATTAATGCTTTTTGCATGTGTTGAATATGATCGGAACCATAACCAATCAGCATCTCTCTTTGTCGTACATAAGTTCTCAATTTACAAATAAATAATTCAGGAATGAAAGCACTCTGCAATAATCCATAAGTGTGTAATTGCTGAAGCCATTGACAGTCCAGTACATCCGTTTTTCGACCACTCACATTTTTAACATGGCGAGCATCAACTAATTTTACCGAAAATCCACGTTCTACCAATATTTCGTAGAGTGATATCCAATACACTCCTTTCTTATACTTGCTGACTATGGTAATCGCAAGTTATTTCCTAAAGGGCTGGCGCCAGCGGCGACATAGTTTGCTTCTCAGAAACCCGGGGCGAGTTTGGGGTACGATTTGGCTAAACCAGGTCAGAGATAATATTCTAGGGGCAATGCTGACCAGGATGTCAAAATTACCCGAAATTTCGTTACAAGAACGAACGCCGCTGGTAGACCGACTCCTGGAATATATAGAAGAATAAAAGCAGCATATTGAAATTTTTGCGTGAAGAAATTAATCGATTGAAGGATCATAAAAATAAGCCCAAGATCAAACCCAGCGCGCTGAACGCTAAAAAGAAAAAGAAAAAGAAAAATAATCCGAGTGATAAAAAGCAGGGACACATTGCTCCCGACTCGCCTACAACACCCGATAGAATTGAAATGATCGAATTTTTTAAATTTGCTGCATCAATCACATGCTGACTATCAACTCAATGAATACTCTTTTAGTTATATGGTGCGAAAAAAACTATCACCGGCAGTAAGTAAAAAACTAACCCAAGGAAATCACTCGTTTACTGATGAAAAAGTTGGAAAATGCATTTAAAAAATCTGGACATTTACCGGCCTAGTCATCTTCAGATAGCCACTGAAGCGGCTTTGATGGGAAGCATTCTACATCACGGCTTTTCATTAGAAACTATTATTATGAGTGATGATGCAGGACAATTTAATATTTTTCGTCATGTATTATGCTGGGTCTATATCGAACGCAATATCAGTAAATTGATAGGAGAAGATGAAAAGCGTGCTGAAGCCATGACTTTTACATAATAATTTAAGTGAGCGAGATATTCGAGAATACGTTAAGCGAAGAAAGATCAGTGGCAGTATTCGTAGCGAAGAGGGGCGACAATGTCGAGATACTTTTGCCAGCTTAAAGAAGACCGCTATTAAGCTCCACATTAGTTTTTGGGATTATCT
>JAFEDN010000222.1 GCA_018241585.1 Pseudomonadota bacterium
ATAGCTATTTTCCTCCAAATTAATTATCTTTTGCTGCGAATTTCTTGCTGCAACCGATTAACAAGTTCTTCAACTTTCAGATTAACTGAAAGGTCACTTCCTAATTGCCGCAACGACACAGACCTATCAGCAACCTCACGGTCGCCAATAACTAATTGGTAAGGCGTTCTAGCAAGAGTGTGTTCGCGGATTTTAAAGCCAATTTTCTCATTACGCAAGTCTAATTTAACTCTAAACCCCTGATTTGTTAAAATTTCTTTCAAATGATCACAAAATTCGGTCTGCCGATCGGTAATGTTCATAATAACAGCTTGGATCGGCGCTAACCAAAGGGGTAAACGTTCAGCATAATGTTCAAGCAGAATGCCGACAAATCGCTCCAGTGAACCCAAAATCGCCCGGTGTAACATGACCGGAGTCTGCTTAGTGCCATCTTCATCAATATAATAAGCGCCTAACCGGGCGCCTAAAAAGAAATCGACCTGAATGGTCCCACATTGCCAAAGCCTGCCTAAACAATCTCGTAAAGAGAATTCAACCTTAGGTGCGTAAAAACCGCCTTCGCCCGGTGAATACTGCCATTCTACTCCAGCAGCCGTTAACGCATCCGCTAGCGCTTTCTCAGCAATATCCCATTGTTCATCTGAGCCTATGCGCTGCTCCGGCCGGGTCGATAACTTATAAACGATGTCGGTATAGCCAAAATCGTGGTAAACACCTCTTAATTGTTCGATAAAAGCCAATACTTCAGATTGGATTTGTGCAGGGGTACAAAAAATGTGGCCGTCATCTTGCACAAAGCCGCGGACTCTTAATAAACCATGCAACGTACCCGAAAATTCATTACGATGACAACTGCCAAATTCCGTCATACGAATAGGCAAATCCCGATAGCTTTTAAGTCCTTGCTTAAAAATTTGGATATGGCAGGGACAACTCATCGGTTTAATTGCATATTGACGATTTTCTGAATGGGATAAGAATAAATCATCGGCAAATTTTTCCATATGGCCTGACTGCTGCCACAAAGTGACATCTACTAATTGTGGAGTGTTAACTTCTTCATAGCCAAAGCGATGTAATTTCTCTCTTAAATATTCTCGAATGGTTCGAATTAAAGCCCAGCCATTTGGATGCCAAAAAATCATGCCCGGCGCTTCAGGCTGTAAGTGAAATAAATCCATTTTTTTAGCAATGACCCGATGATCACGTTTTTCGGCTTGGTCTAAACGATGCAAATATTCTTTAAGCGCTTTATTATCACCCCAAGCTGTGCCATAAACTCTTTGCAGCATTTCATTGTTAGGGTCGCCACGCCAATATGCGCCTGACACTTTGGTTAATTTAAAAGCGCCTAGCTGGCCAGTGCGGGCAACATGCGGCCCTCTGCATAAATCTACAAAATCACCTTGTTGATAGGCAGTAATTGTTTGATCGGCGGGGATTTCTTCTATTATTTTTACTTTGTAAAATTCTCCCATTTGGGAAAATACTTGAATCGCCGCTTCACGGCTGAACACCTTTCTTTGTACAGACAGATCGGCTTTTACCAGCTCATGCATTTTAGTTTCAATTAGTTCTAAATCTTCTGGGGTAAAATGATGGTCGCAGGCAAAATCATAATAAAAACCATCTTCAATCACAGGCCCAATTGTCACTTGAGCTTCCGGGAAGAGTGCTTTAACAGCTTGTGCTAGTAGATGGGCAGTAGAATGCCGAATCACTGCTAATCCTTGCGGGTCTTTAGCGGTGATGATTTTTACCGAAGCATTTTCTCGTATGGGGTGAGATAAATCGACTAATTTATCATTCACCAAAGCCGCTAGCGCTGCTTTTGCCAAACCAGAACCAATATTTTCGGCCACCTGCTGAGCGGTTACCGGTTCGGCATATTGTTTCTGATTACCATCTGCCAAAGTAACTAGTATCATATTTTCTCTAATATTATCCGGTAGGACGAGCGGAGATTGTAACTATTCAGCCGTTCTGCGTTTGCAAATTATACCTCTGAACAGTTATTCTCGACCTAACAAATTGATTTATAATTTAATTATTATAAGGTTATTCACAACATACCCGAAAAAAAAATCTCAAAATTTTCAAGATTTGAAAATCATTCGCATCGGAGCTCTACTTTAATTCATTGTCATTTGTACTGCAACATTTTCGGACTGATAAACAACGCGACCGCCTAACTGATAGATAGCTTGGGACTTTTCTTGCAGCATCCGCTTAGCATTTGGTCGCCCAGTCAAAATGGACTAATTTGGTCATAACCGCCCTCTTGTTCTTTTATAGAAAATCCACCACCTACATGCCTTTTGGCTAAGCCTGTCAGCATCTTCGGCTTATCACCAAATAACGATATTTATCAGCAATTCACTTACAATTAGTCATACCGCATTCCATCCCCATTGATGCTTGCAGATATAACCTTGCCATTTCACAACGGCTAGGTCGCCTAGCAGTCTGCGTTGTCCCAATAGCTCTACACCAAATGATTCCTCATCTCGCATCGATCAGTAGGCTACTATTGACAGAACAATAGGTTCTATCATGTTTCCATGTAAAACAATTACTTAAACAACTTCACATCGCACAACCTGCGTTAATATGGGCTGCACCGGCGAGTTATCGCCCATACACCTGGCTTGGATTCGCGACCGACAATAATTGGGACTTCAGCCACTCTAACTGCTGCGTGCGCGTCTTCCACAAGGATCGGAGAGCTTCGAGGTCACAGTCACACCGACCCACATGCCGGCCACTATCGGCGTTAATCCCCTGCGCCCCCCAACCGCCCGACGATGTGCCACGTAAAAAAGCATAATTAACCCCTAATCCATCTTTAGAGGATGGCGGTCTAAACCAAACACCATCAACTGTTTTCGATTGCGTACTATCCCACATTTTTAAGGCGAGCCTTCTCGGTAACTTTGACTCCCATTCTACGGGGCACGGCTCAAATGCCCTATCCGTGCGGCAGTATTCATTCGCCACATGCGCCGGCAACCGTGTTTGTGCTCCACCCACTTGCTTACACCATTGATCGCGCGCTCGCTGGTCATAATTCCATTTTCCCGCATTGTCCCAATACACCTGTAACGCA
>JAFEDN010000223.1 GCA_018241585.1 Pseudomonadota bacterium
AACCTAATCTTTCATAAGTTTCACAAGCAGTTAAAGCTACCTCTAGTGCACGGGGGTCGCTATTGCCGATATCTTCACTGGCCATTCTCAGTACTCGTCTGCCAATATATCGCGGATCACAACCTCCATCTAGCATTCTGGCTAACCAATAGAGCGCTGCATCTGGATCAGAACCGCGCACGGATTTATGTAATGCTGAAATTTGATCGTAAAAATATTCCCCGCCTTTGTCAAATTTTCTTAGATTGGTTCGTAAGACTTCATCGAGAATTTCTGCGGTGACTTGGTTGGCGGGAGTAAAATCTGCGAGTATTTCTAAAATATTTAAACATTGACGAGCATCGCCATCGGCAAATTCAGCAATCCGTTGCTGTAATTCTGTTGTAATATGAAGATTTCGTTTCCCGAGACCTTTGTGTTGATCTTTTAAAGCTCGGTCAATGATAGTCAGTAAATCCTCTACGGTGAGTGTTTTCAGTACATAAACCCGCAAGCGGGAAAGTAAGGCATTGTTTAATTCGAAAGATGGATTCTCTGTTGTAGCGCCAATTAAAATGATGCTGCCTGCTTCCACATGTGGTAAAAAAGCATCCTGCTGTGCTTTATTAAAGCGATGGACTTCATCAACAAATAAGATGGTTGGTTGTTTGGCGGCGTGAGCACGGGCTACGATCTCTCGTATTTCCTTGACTCCGGAAAGCACCGCGGAAATTTGTTCAAAATGGGCTTGGCAGCTTTTGGCTATGATTTCAGCGAGGGTGGTTTTTCCAGTGCCTGGCGGTCCCCAAAAAATCATCGAATGAGGTCTGCCGTGAATGATCGCTTGATAGAGCGGTTTACCTTTTGCTAGTAAATGTTTTTGTCCTGCAAATTCATTAATATTATCAGGCCGCATTCTAGTGGCTAAAGGAATGCTCGATTGATCAAATTCAGACATGCAACAATTTCCGCTCTCCTGCCCCTTGCAATCTCTCAAAAGGATTTATCATAATTACTAACCTTTTAGGACTTTCACTCCAGCAGGTGCTTTAAAATTAAATAATCCGGTATTGAGCTTAGGGTTGATTTGAATTTGGCTGAAAGTGAATAGGTTGGTTTGATTTAATTGATTAATTATTTTTAAAGCTACCAGCTGATTATTTTGAAATTTTAAAAAAGCCGCTTTAAAACCTTTATCGGTTTTATTAGGAGTTAGCTTAAACCAACCGTCCTCTTCGGAAATGGTAAATTTTTTACTGAGTTCTGTTGCAGGTTCAGTGAGTAATTGTGCAGCATTAAAACCTCGTTTGGATAAGGATTGACGCGTGGCTTGAGCCAGGTCTACATCGTAAATCCACACCGTATCACCGTTGGCAATGACGGTTTGTTGGTAAGGTTTGAGTATTTCCCATCTAAATTTTCCGGGCTTTGCTAGATACACAAGACCTTGGCTTCTTTGAGCCGCTTTATTTTTATTGTTGTAATTGATTTGGCTGAAACTAGCCTGATAGCTATGGTAATTTGCTAATAATTTTTCTAAATTGTTAGCTGAACTATCAGCAAAAACATTTTGAAAGAAAAGACAAAAAACATAAAGGCTCAGTTTCACTAAGCTGGTGTTAACTTTAGAAATAATATTGTTCATAACGATTGCTCCATTTTTAAATCCGGTCTTCCCGTCATTGCGACCTAATAAGCCTAACGAAAAGAATCCATCCAGTTTGCGCTTCCGGCATGCTCTGAACTGGATTGTTTCATTCGCAAGCTGGTTCGCAATGACGGTATCTCTGCTGCTGCGTACGAGCCGGCAATCAAAAGATTATTCGGTGGCAGGCACTAATACTTCGCGGCTGCCATTGTGCTCCATTTTGCTGACTACTCCAGCTTGTTCCATTGTTTCAACGATTCGAGCTGCGCGGTTGTAACCTATTTTAAATCGCCTTTGAATACTTGAGACTGAAACCTTTCTGGCTTTAGCGACCATGGCTACCGCTTCATCATAAAGAGGGTCTTGTTCAGCATCAGATTCTGGTTCACCCGAAACAAATTTGTCAAGGCCGGGTGTCCCTTCTGAATCCCCAGAAAGATCTTGCAGGATTTCATCGACATACTGAGGTTTGCCTTTTTGCCGCCAATCAGCCACTACCCGGTGAACTTCATCATCGCTGACATAGGCCCCGTGAACACGCACCGGAACGCCTGTACCTGGCGCTAAGTATAGCATATCGCCATGACCTAATAATTGTTCGGCGCCTGATTGATCTAAAATGGTGCGTGAATCAATTTTCGATGAAACTTGGAAGGCAATTCGAGTGGGAATATTGGCTTTAATTAAACCGGTAATCACATCTACAGAAGGACGTTGAGTTGCTAGTATCAGGTGGACGCCGGCCGCTCGGGCTTTTTGCGCCAGCCGGGCAATAAGGGTTTCTACTTTTTTACCTACCACCACCATCATGTCTGCAAATTCATCCGCTAAAACTACGATTTGCGGCAGTTCTTGTAAAACCTTTTGTTCTTCACCATCCACACTAGGGAGAGGATCAAATAAAGGAGCGCCTTTCTCAGCCGCTTCATGCACTTTAGCGTTGTAACCAGCGATGTTACGAACGCCTAAAGCCGCCATTAAACGATAACGTCTTTCCATTTCCACGACACACCAGCGTAAAGCGCTGGCAGCATCTCGCATATCGGTGACCACTGGTGTTAATAAATGTGGAATTCCCTCATAAACTGATAGCTCCAGCATTTTAGGATCGATCATGATCATTCGTAACTGCTGAGGGGTCGCTTTATAGAGCAAGCTTAACAACATGGCGTTCAAACTGACGGATTTTCCTGCACCTGTTGTGCCGGCCACTAGTAAATGTGGCATTTTAGCTAAATCTACTACTACCGGGTTACCACCGATATCTTTGCCTAAAGCTAAACTTAAAGCTGAACGTGAATTTGCATACGCTTTAGAACCTAACACTTCTTGTAAACCCACTGTCTCGCGATCCTTATTCGGCAATTCCAAACCAATTACTGATTTGCCTGGAATAACCTCTACTACTCTTACGCTGATTACCGATAATGACCGTGCCAGGTCCTTAGATAAATTGCTGATTTTGCTGACTTTG
>JAFEDN010000224.1 GCA_018241585.1 Pseudomonadota bacterium
GGGATTGGCAGCCACCTCAAGAAGATGCAGCTCTTGAGCAGAAAGTCGCAGATTTGTGCTGCTCATCCTTGGAAACGGCTTATCGAATCCAAGAAAAAGGCGGTCGGCAAAATCGATTAGCTGAAATTAAAAAAGAAGTGCTTGCTCAATTAGGCGAAGCTGGAACTGCAGAAGTTCATCCTTCCAGTCGAGTTTTACAAATTATTGCTAATTTAGAATATAAAATTGTTCGTCAAAGAATTCTCAACGGTGAAAGAAGGATTGATGGACGGGATACTGTAACCGTTCGCCCGATCACTATCGAAACTGGAATTCTGCCCCGCACTCATGGTTCAGCATTGTTTACTCGTGGCGAAACTCAAGCGCTGGTAATCAGCACTTTGGGAACTGAGCGCGATGCTCAAATGCTTGATGATTTAGAAGGTGATCGAAAAGAAACCTTTATCTATCACTATAACTTTCCTCCGTTCAGTGTCGGTGAAATTGGTTTATTGAGTGGTCCAAAAAGACGTGAGATCGGCCATGGCCGTTTAGCCAGAAGGGCTCTTGCTGCGGTAATTCCTGAAATGAGCCAATTCCCCTATGTAGTCCGTTTAGTATCAGAAATCACTGAATCAAACGGCTCCAGCTCAATGGCCAGTGTTTGCGGAGGTAGTTTGGCGCTAATGGATGCTGGAGTTCCTATCAAAGCTCCGGTTGCTGGAATCGCCATGGGATTAATCAAAGAAGGCAACAAGTATGCTATTTTAACTGATATTCTAGGTGATGAAGATCATTTAGGGGATATGGATTTTAAAGTAGCCGGCACTTTATTTGGTGTTACCGCTTTACAAATGGATATTAAAATATTAGGCATTAACAGAGAAATTATGGAACGTGCATTGGAGCAGGCTCGACAAGGCCGTATGCATATATTAGGTATTATGAATCAAGCTATGCCGAATACTCGGAGTGATTTATCTTCCTATGCTCCTAGAATAACGACTATTAAAATTAATCCTGAAAAAGTACGTGAAGTTATTGGAAAAGGTGGCGCTACGATCCGTTCGTTAACTGAAGAAACTCACACCACCATCGATATCAGTGATGATGGTGTAATTAAAATTGCTGCCGTTAATGCGGCTGACAGCGCCGAGGCTCAAAGGCGGATCAGCGCCATCACCGCTGAAGTAGAATTGGATAAAATTTACCAAGGTAATGTGGTCAAAATTGCCGACTTTGGTGCTTTTGTCGAAGTGCTTCCAGGTCGGCAAGGTTTATTGCATATTTCTCAAATTAGCAACGAGCGAGTCAAGGATGTTCGAGATTATTTGAACGAAGGCCAATCGGTTCGTGTCAAAGTAATCGAAATCGACCGCCAAGGCCGTGTTCGATTATCCATGAAAGATGTGCCTAAGGAATGAAAAATAAAATAAATTTTGTTCCCTGCATTCAAGAGTTCCGGCTTTGCCCGAACTCTTGATAACAACCAGCAAAATTTACGTAACTATTCAGCCGGTGAATAGGAACACCCGCTCTTGGCTCAGATTTGACAAAAAATCGTCCTCAAAATGCTCATACCTGAGTGTGCTCCGCTTTTTCGGCCAATTTTTCGCCAAATCTGAGCCAAAATTGGCCGTTCTGCGTTTGCAAATTTATACCTCCGAACAGTTACCAATTCACTCGCGGAGCGTGTGAATTGGAAGATATTGTATTGATTCATGGTTTAGGCCGTAGCAGCCTGTTGATGTCGGAAATGGCCATTTATTGGAAATGGCATGGTTGGCGGATTCTAAACATTGATTACCCCTCCACGCGTTACTCCATTGACCAATTAGTAGAGCGTATTTCTGATAAGATTAGTGTTTTTCGCGAAAATTCGGCCAATCCATTTTTTGCAGTGGGTCATTCCTTAGGTTCGATCATTTTGCATTTTTATATTAAAAAATATATTCCGGCTCATTTATCAAGAATAGTAGCTCTCGGTCCTCCTTATCATGGTAGTGCGATAGTTGATCATTTAAAACGGTATCCCTGGTTCAAAAAATTGTATGGGCCAGCGGCTGCTGAATTAAATTCCCATTTGTTTGCACGTCTTGGAGAGGTCGACTATCAATTAGGCGTCATAGCGGGTAATCGCTGCGTGGCTTCAGACTGGTTTTTTGCTAATTTTTGGCTGAAAAAGCCCAACGATGGCAAAGTAGAAGTTGCCAGCACCAGAATACCCAACATGAAAGACCATATCATCTTACCCGTCAAACACCCACTCATGCCAACTTATCCTTCAGTGATTCACCATACCGCCCATTTTATTCATCATGGTTGCTTCGATCACGCAAGACTAGGTTATTGATTAGTTTTATGGATGTCATATTGATAATGTATATTAAGCCAGATTTTTCCGGAACAATAATTCTTTTAATCGGTGCACCGTAAGGCACGAAGGGCCTTTACCTTGCCATAACCAGAACACACCTTACATCGCAACAACGCATGAGCCATGCCTAACCTCACTTGATCCCAACCAGCGGCTATAAAACGCATGTATAGGAACGTTAGCGTCGTGTCAAACAATCGGGTGGTCTTTAATGTTAAGGGCAATGACTATCGTTTAGTTGCTGCTATTAATTACCATACATTGAAACCAGAAAAGGGAATCATCATTCACGTTAAATCAGACATCGCCGAAAATGGCCGTTTTCAAGACACAAAACATTTGATAAAATTGCAAACTATGGATGCACTTCAGTTGGATGGCTTTTTGGCTTAAAATTGCATATTGTGATTAATGAGCAGGGAGAATTAATTGCGTTTAAAATTACGCGTGGCAATCTAAATGATGCCGTAGCCAGTGACACTATTTTAAAATCTTTAGAAGGCATGATCTTTGGTGATAAAGGTTATATCAGTAAAAAATTATTTTCAAAGCTGATGTGGTTTAATAATTGTAGACACCAAACTTAAGAGAAAAGAGTATAATAAAGCTTAACCACAATCAGAGGTTTTCCTTTCTGTGCAAACTATTGGTTATATTCGAGTCAGCACCGAGCAGCAGAACGCTGACAAACAAAAGCATCTGCTCCTGGATTATGCGCACCATCATAAA
>JAFEDN010000225.1 GCA_018241585.1 Pseudomonadota bacterium
CGCGAAAATGCGGCGGTTATTCAGGACTACCCCCCCCCCCTGAATAGCCGGCGGCCGGTAGCGCCGAATCGACTAGAACAGGATTTTACGGCTGCGGCTCCCAACCAGAAATGGGTAGCGGAGGTGACGTATATCCGGACATGGGAGGGTTGGCTTTATGTGGCGGACATTATCCATGGATTGAAAATCCAGGTGAGGTGATAGATACTTTCGAAAAGTATTATTAATTTTTGTTAAAAATCTCTGAAGGGAAAATACCCAGTAAATGATTTTTTATGAATCAATATAATCCAGCTTCAAACGAAACCAGGGATGAGGGCATTGGACTGCATTTCGCGGAAGAAAAACCCGCCCCGCCATCAAGACTGTCCATGACGCCGATGTCTACGTCGTTGTTAATGACTTTGTTTAAAATAGAAATCCATTTGCGATTCATCCAAACCCAGTTAAAAATCTACGCATCACTAATTAATCATTATCACTATGCGTTGACGCCCAACGCTAAACAGCGTTTTGATGAATATCAACAAAAATATCAGCGGGAATGTAAACACTTTCAGCGTTTACAGACACCGCCGGCTTTGGATGCAAAGAGGGTCCATGATCCGGTGGAGTCTGCCCAAAAACTCCTGCAACGTGGTATGACGATGCGGCAACAGTTACAAAACTATTTACGAGAACGTTTACAACAAATGAGTCACAGTTTCCGCGATGAGGCGGATGACTTTCTGGTCCTGACGGTGAAAAATTTGCAGAAAAATCTGGCTGAACAGGAAAATAGTTTACCCACCACCGCTTTGACGTTGAATACTCAAACCCTTCGGGAACACTGTATCGCTTTAGACAAAACCGTCACTCATCTGCTGGAGCATTGGCAAACGAGGGTAGGGGAGTGGCGGCGACAGTCTAAGGACTGGGTGTCGTTGCAGCGTCATCAGCCGCCTGAAGCGGGGTCTATTCCGATGATGCGGCGCGGACAACAAATCCTGATCGCCGTTCGAAATCGTTTCGATCACATCGATCCGTTATGGCGAGATTTCCCATTGGATAACCGGCCTTCGGCTCCTGCTTCAGCGATTGAACAGGATTCTGATTTAAATCTGTTGTCTGCCTTATTAAAACCGGAAGCCATTTTACCAGCATTGGATCGCGCTTATGAATTTTATGCCATGATCTGGCTGGATTTACAAAACCGGGTTCGGTCTTTACAACAAAAATTGAGCAAAGACGCCGGCTTACCGGTGATTCGAGAATTGCGCATTATCCTGGTTTACGAACGCTGGTTGGCGTATTTGCCTTCATGGAATACTGTCCCGCCATCCCATGCCTGGTTTAACGCGGTTAAAGTTCAACGTATACTCACTTGGGAAAAAAAGGCTTTTTTTAAGCAATGCTTTGAACAACAATCCGCCCAAATGATCCTGGCGAGATTAGAAAAAGAAGCTCAATCTCATGCGACTACGCCGTCATGGCTCTCTGCGTTACGGCTTCAAAAAACCAGACTGATCGCTCAGGTCACCCAGCAAGAGGCACAATTACTGACGAATCAGTCTACATGGCAAAGAGGAGCGGCCAGTCTGTGGGTCAGTCTCACGCAACAACCGGACTACCAATTGGGTCAACTGTCTTTTCTGGGTGGCGTGAAACAGATGGATCAACTGCCGCGATTAATCCCGGTCTTGAGCGAACCCTTGCCGGAACCGATGAAAAAAAAGTGCGCGAGTTTGACGGGACTGACTTTTTTAGTCATCGGTTTAAGCGCTTCCCAGTATGCTGGTTATTATGCGCACGTCATCGGTGCGATTAATCGGGTGTTGTCAGCGCAAATCACCGCTTGGTTTCGAATGGGCAATACTCTGGACCGCGGCTTAACCCGCTGGGTGATTCCTGTCCTGGAACAGGTTACACCGAAAACGTTCACTTTAAGTCAAAAGCTGCGCACCGATGAACTGAGCTTATTGGAACATGACCGTTTCATGCAGTGGTGCAATGGGTTGGTGATCAATAGCTTGCTGGCCTGGAAGCAGCCGTGGCTTTATCCGTTCATGGGGTACGTACTGGCGACGGCGGCGGGTGAGGCAGCGATGAAGGGCGTCGATCACTGCGCCCGTTACCGGCCTATAAAAACGGAATCGTTGAATTTTCTGAAAGTGGCGGTGCATATTGCGGTTTACGCGCCGGCGTATCAATTAGGCGTTCATTGGGCGATTAAACTCGCTCCGCCCAAGACAGTCCGGATGCCGTTGGCGGAAGCATTACGGCATTTTGGATTATCGCAGCCGCCGTCCACCGAGCAAGCCATTAAAAAACATTATCGTCGACTTTCTTTACTGTTCCATCCGGATAAATGCCAGGGAGAGAACTGTGAAAATGCAACTGCTAAAATGGCGTTGCTTACCGAAGCCAGAAACACTTTGCTGGAACAAGTGCTAATTTAAGCGTGCCTTAAGAAAAATAAGCTTTACAAAATATTTTCTTACCGTAGAATCTGGATTTTAATGGAGTTTATTGCAGGAGCCGATTATGTCAGAACCATCCGTATCACAACAACCCAGTAATGTCTTTGAGATTCAACGATTGTACGTTCAGAAACAGTCTTGCCAGGTACCGCATGCGCCGGGGATTTTTCAGCAGGAACTCAAAGATGTCAAACCAGAAACGACGGTTGAAATGAATATTCAAAATAGGTCATTGAATAACGATCTGTTTGAAGTGACCATGACTTTTCATGTCACGATGAAAATCCAACAACAAACCGCATTGAGTCTGGAAGTCACACAAGCAGGGATTTTCAAATTAGTGAATTTCGATGACAAACAAAAAGATTTCTTATTAAGCGCTTATTGCGCCGGGATTTTATTTCCGTATGTGCGCAAGCAAATTTCGGATTTAACCCAATCAGCCGGGTTTCTGCCGATCACTCTGCCGCCAGTTAATTTTGAGCAGGCGTATCAGCAACGTCAGCAGCAACAACAACAGCAATCCAATGCTCCTGCCAATACGGAGTGGGAAAAGGTCACTGTGCAGTAGAAGACGATACAAAAACCCTAAAAAGAACTCAGCCAGGCCAGTC
>JAFEDN010000226.1 GCA_018241585.1 Pseudomonadota bacterium
TCTAACGCCACCGGCACTGGAGATCGGCCTTTACCCCTCGGGAAGAGATTAAGTGATTTTTGCAGTTCCGCTTTACCAAAAATACTTTGAACTAGCTGATCAATTCTTAACTGTAAAAATAAGTACCTAAATTCTCTAAAATTATCCGCCACAACTTTCGTGCCATATTTTTCGATTATATCACAAAATACTAAAAATAATTGATAGGTAATATGTTCATCCTGAGAAGAAAATTCTAACTGAAAATTGGTGAGATAAAATGCGCTCAAACTATCTTTTACAGTAGAATCGGTAAGTGGATTAGTCGAGGTAAATGTTTTTTTAAAATCCCTACTGAAAAAAGTACTGCTATCAATCCCTTGTTCGACACCTTGATTGAGTTCATCAGCAATATATACTGCTTCTGATCCAATGATTAAATGTTTTTTCAGCAAATAAGCTTTTATCCCTTGTGAAATCAATATTTGATTCCAATCTATGAAAATAATCTGGGAATTGCTTTTAATTAAGGTAAGGAAACGGTGCAAATGCTCAATAAAAAATCCATTTTCTGGATAACCTTGCGAAGCACAAAATTCAGTTATTTTATTTTTTAATAATTTAACTAGTTGATCAACGTTGTTTTTTTCTAATGAAACTTGAACTCGATAACCATTCAAAAATGATAAAAATAATAGTTCTGCATCTTGCACTGATAAATCGAAGAAAACGCTCCAAGCCAATTTTTTATAAGAAGTAATTTTATCTGATTTTTTTTGAATAGCTTCCAAGTAACCAAGTAGATAACTAAAAGATTGCAGCGTTGAGCTGTTAAGGGACCAAAGCTGAGTTTCTGACCCTGATTTTTCATCGGCAACAGGATTTAAAACTTTATTTAAATCTTCGGTCGCCCAAGCACAAACTTGTTCGAAATTACTTTCAACAATCACATCAAACCATGCATGCTCATTTGTATGCATTATTGCACTGTATGAATGTCTGGATGACTGAGACTCAACTAGGCAACATCGTATGCGCCTATAATTTAAAAGCGCATCTTTATCCTCTTTAATTTCTTGCTTGACTTTTTCAAGGCTAGTTTCAAATCGTGAAAGAGTTGAGTAGTATGAATCCTTTGCGTGAACATCAACGGCAGATAAAAACAATTCTAGAAAATTAATTGCAAACTTAATATTTTTTGGATCTATCGTAAGATAATCTGAGAACAATTGTTCACATGCCTGTTTTGAAGCTAAACTATCAACCATATCTCCTGAGATAGATAGTTCCTGGACCGCTTGGTTGATAAAACTATATTTGGTTCGAATGTGACTATTTTTCTGGTCACTGGTATCGCAATCTTCTCTAGTCACTGAATCTTCATCAGTCGCTATGAAAGAAAGCGTATCATTGAAAGCATCTAGTAAACTGTATTTTGGTTGGATAAAGCTAGATAGTGGAAAATCGCTGAGAATAAAGAGATTAGAATAAGGTATTAATAGAATTCGTAATAATTTGGGATTTATCAATGATAAATCGACACGCATCAGCATGGATAAAAAACTCAAATTGAAAAATTCAATTTTAGGCAGTATTTTTTTCTTTAATAGAGTGAATTTTTCAGGTTTACTAACGTCTAAACTCATGTTGTCAACAGCTTGAATCGCAAATACTGTTAAAAAAAACATCACCACGCAACTATTTTTTTCAATTTTAGAATTTATTTCAATTGCGGTAATTTGAATTTTATCCTCTAAAGCAGCAAAGCTTTCTGCAAATAATCTTATTAAAGAACTGTCGGGTATTTTACTATCTGCAGGAAACAAATTTACTGCCTGAGCTTTTTCTTCCTCTAATCTATTCAAGCTTGTTATTTCTAAAGGTTGAGTATCTTCATCCAGTAGTCCATCTTCAGTTTGAGGCGCATCTAAAGGAGCGCCTAGACCGAAACTGAAATTATGGTATCCAGCTACATCAGATTTGGTTTTAGTGCGAAAGCCTCTTTCTAAAAAGGTTTCAGTTTGGTGAACCAAATCGAATGAATTGAGATTAATCAGCTCTCCCATTATACTAGGTTCAACGACAATGAAATCGAAAAAAACTTTTCGCTGGGCACTATTGTTCAGCAATAATTTACAAAAATTAAAAAAGACCTCTGGTTCTCGTGCTGTGCCTTCTGCATAGTAAATAAAGGCATCTTTCCAAATGGTTAATAATTTCTTTGCACAATCATCAAAATAGGATAATATTAATCCAGCTAAAATTTCTTTCCCGGTTCGATCTATATCAGAACGATTAAGCCAGCTAGCCATCGTCCTCATTACCGCCACCTTTTTTAGTTTATCAGAATCCAATGGTAAAAATTTTAATATTGAATCCTTACCTTTGATATAAATATATTCTTTCTGTATTTGTACCAATAAACTGATTGCTGCTTTTTGACTTCCTTTAAATTCGCCTGGTTGATCCTCAGTTGAATCTTTTAGCTTGCTTACAGGAAAACTAAAAATTAGCATAACAATTAAAAAATACTCCGGAGCTAATTTGCCTTCAAGAAATTCCAAATACGAAATCTGACCTTGTTCATTCAATCCATTAAAATAATTCGATAAAACTACTAGCTTGGTGATCGCATCTTCGAGTTCCACAGAGGGTGCGGTTATTAATATATCTATCTTGCTATCCATTGTGGCAGTTTCAATATCGATAGGAATTCTGTCATATAAATTTTGCAACCACAAAGGAGTTTGGATCACAAGCTCACTATATCTTTTAGACAATTCGACATTACCTAGTATTAGCCGAGCACATTGTGAATTGGTGTTTATAGGCCTTTTTTGTAGCAATAAATTGCATGCATCTACCAGCTCAATTAACTCAGGATCATCAGATCCACTAGCTAATCTCACGTAATTTAATGGTACGCCTATTTTAAAATAATAAGCAGCTAATGCAAAGATTTCATGGGCTTTGCTCTGCTCAACTCTCAATAATAAGGTTAAAATATGTGCCAGATAAATACTGAGCTTTGTTAAAGCACCGCTTCTTAGAATTTTAAAAGTGAATTGTTGTAA
>JAFEDN010000227.1 GCA_018241585.1 Pseudomonadota bacterium
ATTGATTTATGTGAAAAAACGGGGCAATTCAATTATTTTGATGAATTTTTACGGTTAATCTTTTTCATATAATCTGAAGGCGGATTCACCCCCGGTTTTAGATAACTCCCAATTTTGCTTATTGTTTGCCCTCAGTTTTGCAAATATTTACCGGTTTTAGCGACCATTACTTTGAAAATTGATAAGTAGTTTTATTTACTGCACTTAGTACAGCGATATCTTTAGTCTTAAAAAAATTACTGATTTTATAAAACAGAACATTAGGCATTTTTCCTTTTAAAATTTCTGAAGTGACTCCAGTTGCCCGCTTTTTATGTCGTTCAGCAAAGGTTGATAAAGATGAAAAGTTAAATTTTACCTCTTGAGAATTGTCCAGAACTGATTTAAATTCTTTAGCCTGTCTTTCAATGAAATGTTGTTCATATCGGTATTCTATTTTTATTATACATTGTAATATAAAGCGGACTGCTTGAGCTTCCATAAAATGCGACACATTTAAGTCAGCATGCTCACCATCGCTTTCCACCCACCAATTATCACCATGACGTTTGGATTTATTCAATAACCATTGGGAAAAAACATTTGATTTAGTAGTAGCTATATTAACTCTTCCACTACATAGCTCACCAGTAATCCATTGCTCTGCAATTAATGATGCCAGTCTGCTAGAACGGGTGAATTCGAATGAATGCACAATTAGATACTTTTTATGTGGTTTACCAAAAATAGATAAAAATAATGCCAGAAGAGTTGCTTCATCACTTATTATTTTATCATTATTTAAAGCTAGCCCCAATTTTTGGGCACGCAACCTCCCTAGCTTGCCATGATAGAAGCCGTCATTCTGATGACTTGATTTTTGTTTTGACAGATAATGGCCAATTGCCACTAACGCTAGTTTTATTGCCACGTCTTGACGAAAATTTTTTTCTTTGGTTGGAATTTGTCTGGATATCTTCTTCTCCTAGTTATTGAAGAATTAGATATTGTAATCCTTAGTTCTTGTCAATTTCAAGTGACCGAATATGATGACCCAGCAAAAAAATTAAACGCTCTTGGGAGAGCGCTGCTCTCCCGCCGCTGGGCGACCCTCTCGCCCCTCGTCGGGGTGGCAGGTGGGCAGTAGGCTGCCCACTGCGCAGTCAGGGTGGGGTCACCTCCGAAACGTCAAGGCTGAACCCTTCGGGCGCGCTGCGCGCGGCCTTGACTTTTCTCCGGCTCCAATAAAAATGACATCCAAAAGTCATTAAAATACTGAAGTATTTTGGAATATATTCATTAATTTTTAAGCGATTAAATTAGCATTAAAGGGTTGACCTGATTTTAATACGCCATAAATAATATGTAACAATTTTCTCATGGCAGCACAAACTGCTAATTTTTTGGGTTTACCTCTCTTAACCAAGCGAGTGTAAAATGATTTCACCAGCGGGTTATATTTGATGGCCACCAGCGCTGGCATATAAAGCGTCTTTCTTAAATAAGCACTGCCCATTTTAGAAATACCCAAACATCCATTTATCGAACTACCGGATTGCCTCTGTCGGGGATTCAATCCCACATAAGCGGTAGTTTGTTTGGGATGGGTAAATCGCTTTATATCTCCTATAAAAGCTATTATCTTTTGAGCCGTTTTCTCTCCCAATCCAGGAATGGTTTTTAACAAGGCAATTTTTTCGCTCAGAAAAATGTGCTCTTCTACATGGACTTTGATCTCTTTCTTTAATTGATTGATTTGTTCGGTTAAATGCTCCAACACCCTCTGAATCGAATTGATTACAGCCGGGTGTGGCGCTTCTCCTAAAACGGTTTTTTTCCTGTAATATGAGTTTTTCTATAATGTCTAGCCGGTTAATCAAAGCCCGTAATTGAGTGACTTCTACGGGTTCTGGCTGCCAGGATATAGGCGTCAGTAATTCACTGAACTGAGCAATCATTTTAGCATCGACAGCATCGGTCTTATTTCTTGTTAATTGACTCTTCATAAAATATTTAATTTGCACAGGGTTGACGACACTGACGTAATGCCCTTGATCATACAAAAATGTGGCTAATAAAAGGCTATATCTTCCTGTCGCCTCCATACAAAAATAATATTCATTTTTTTCCTCTTTTTTCAGCCATTCTAAAAGTTCGCGGCAACCCGTTAAATCATTTTTAAATTCTTTGACTTGGAATTGATTGTTAGCTTTTATAGCCGCCGTAAAACTTAAAGAGATGTCAATACCGACAAATATATTTTCCATAAGACCTCCTTTATAGTATCATTTCGAATGTCTCAGGAATATTTTTGTTCTAATCTACCTCGTTAATACAGGCTCTGATGGCCCAAGATACCGTTCGATCTATTGAACAAAAAAAGCGGAAGAGAGCATAATCTTGACAACGGGATCTCTGTCCCAGGCCAAGCCACGGCTTCATCTTCCGCCACCCTGAGCGTCCACAGGGATTGTAACAAAATAATTTGCTACCCTTTTAAGATACGAGGCCAAGCCTAACGGTGCGCTGCGCGCAGCCTTGACATTTTTCCGGCTCCTAATCGGCAAAATAATATTAAGTTTCAGCAAAAGATATCATCGATTCCGGCAAAATGATCTGAACTTCCCACCAGACGGCGAAGGTAACAGACAAAAACCATTTTTTTATAAATAATCATCCGTACTCTGGTTACAGCGTACCAAACGAAAATGAAAAATATCTGGTAAGAATAGCATTTGAGTTCTTTGTCTCTCCAATAAACCGATTCTCTTGTCTCTCTGCTCTTCAAATCTTTTGTATTATTTTTTAGGTAAGAATGCAAATTTTAAAGTCTTATTTAAGATGGATTTTGGTACTTCTCTAAATTCTGCGACCACTTGCTGCGCCTTCGCGTTTTTGGCGCGAATATCTTGACGAGTGATACCGGTATTTGGCCATTGTAGAGGTTTAATCAATATTTCCTGCATTTTCTTCAGGCAATCAGACAAAATATTCTGTCCTTCTATTGGACTTTGGACAAAAGCTGCTTTATGCAACTATACAGCATTTCTTAAATTTT
>JAFEDN010000228.1 GCA_018241585.1 Pseudomonadota bacterium
TAATGCAGGTTTCTTGGCCTTTTAACCATTGTTTTGAATCTCCCATTACCACTTCGGTAGCGGTATACTGTTCAAAGCTGTCGTTATTCATAAAATGCCAAAGTTCGCCGTCGTTGTAGAGATATTGCATTTCCATATCCACCACATCTGCTGAAGGCAAAGTATCCCCGGACTTAAAGGTTCTTTCGATGACCCTGCCAGTCTTTAAATTTCTGAGCTTGACACGGTTGAAAGCTTGGCCTTTACCAGGTTTAACGAATTCATTTTCAATAATACTGCATGGGTCTCCATCCAACATGACTTTGACACCGCTGCGAAATTCATTTGTACTGATATTTGCCATAAACTAACCTCTGATAAAACCGTTAAAGGTGGTATTATCCTTACCCGATGGAATTTTCGCAAGGGGGAGAGCGACAGAACCGCAATTCCCGCAAAGCGGGAATTACGGAAGGCTATTGCAATTCCGTCTATTATTATTATGGAAAGATTATTAGGAGTGATTCTTTGGTGGATACTACAGTAAAAGAGTATAAAAAAATACTTCGTGAATTATCTGAACGTATTGTTAATGCTCAAGAAAAAATACGAATATTAAATGCATTAAAATGGGACGTCAGCGTTAAAACCGATTTTTTCAATAAAAAGTGTAGCGAACTTCCGGCAGTAGATCGAAGCACCTATGAAAAAACTCCACTTGAGTTTGATCCCAACGCCAAAACTGAAGAATTCTATGACATTGAACGAGATATTCGCAGGAGATTAGGACAGTTTAGCGGCATAGCCAATATTATGTTACGCATGTGCCGAGAATACCGGGAAGTTGTTCGTCTGTTGCAAGCTCGCGGCTCACCGGAATTTCCCAAAATCTCACAGGAGCTTTATGGAGGTGCGCAAGATGCTTTTTACGCAGGTGCACCGACACTGCAAGATTTAGCTAGGTTAGTGACCAAAACTTTAGAGAAGGTCACAATCACAAAAGAACCATCAGATGAGAAAAAATACAGTAGCGAAGAAGCAGTACATATTTTAGGTGACCGTCTTAATAAATATTTTGGGAGTGCTGAGGGTCATCTACGAGTTAAATTAAGCGATGATATTATTGCAGACGCCTCAGCGGGTGCAGAATGGATTAAGCTTCGTAAAAATGTCCAGTTTTCAGAGCGAGAATTGAAGGTATTGGAAGTGCACGAAGGTTGGGTACATATGGCTACAACTTTAAATGGCCTAGCACAACCGGTTTGTACCTTTTTAAGCAAAGGTCCTCCTTCTTCAACCATTAGCCAAGAAGGATTGGCCATTATTATGGAGATCTTTACCTTTTCTTCTTCGCCGCAGCGGTTATTGATGTTGACTCATCGAGTTACGGTTGTCGATATGGTGGAGCAGGGCGCCGATTTTCTCGATGTATTTAACTTCTATTGTAGTTTAGGATTTGATAAAGAAACCTGCTACCATGCTTCCATGAGAGTTTTTCGAGGATGTTTGCCGGATCGAGGTCCTTTCACCAAAGACCTATCCTATAGCAAAGGTTTTATTCTGATCTATAACTATATCCGTTTGGCGATAAAAAATAACTTGGCGCATTACATCCCTCTGTTATTTTTAGGTAAAACCACATTGGAGGATTTATCTATTTATTCCGATTTAATGGCAGAAGGAATCATTGTTCCGCCCAAATACTTACCCGAACAATTCAAAGACCTTGCTGGATTAACGACCTGGATGACTTATTCTTTATTCTTAAACCAATTAAGTTTGGAAAGATTAACCGCCAACTACAAAGGTATCTTGCAGATATAAATTATTTAGGGAAAAAATCATTTTTCAAAGATTCATTAAGAGAAAAAGGACAAGTCTTAGGAAAAATTTTCTCGTCTAATCCAGTTTCCCGGGCTGCAATTAGCAATGCTATTTCATATGCATCAGTAAGATGTTTGTCTAATTCATGTTTCAAACTAGGACTTTCCTCTAAGAGACTTTGTAATTTGAGGCGTTGTTCTTTAATAGTCAATTCCCAGCTTTTTCCTCTTCTACCTGATTGAAACTTCCATTTCAATAAATGAGACAATAATTCAGACAATTGATTAATTAATTCACGCTTATTCCCTTTCCCCATACTTTCAATTTCCTCGGCCACATTTTCTAAATCAACTTCTGACAATTTACCTTCTCTGATCAAAGCCGCATTGTGTAAAGACCAGGCGTAAAAGTCTGTATCGTATTCATTATGCTGTGTTTTATGACTCATAAGCTGCTCTCCACTTTAATATAATTGTATCAAAAAATTATTGCCGCCGGAATAACAGGCCTATAACATGATCCCATGGAAAGTAATCGAATGAATGTGCTGGAATTAGCTGTGCCTGTGAAAATGTGGCAAAGGTTTGACTACTTGCCGCCTATACACGGTTTTCATGATCATGCCTGGTTGCCTGGGTCACGTGTACAAGTTCCTTTTGGGAAAAGAACTTTGACAGCTATTCTTATGCGAATAAAAGAGCAAAGTGAAATCCCCAAGGAACAGCTAAAACATGCGCTTGAACTGCTGGATGAACAGCCTTTATTGACTTCAGGAATTTTAGCTTTGTGCGAATGGGCTAGTGAGTATTATCATTATCCTATCGGGGAAGTAGTAGCCCAAGTATTGCCAAAAGGCTTAAGGCAAGGTCGAGTAATCCAAGCAATCAGTGACATCCCGGTCACTCCTCCACTTAATTCGGTGACCGTTGCACTGAATCCAGATCAAAAAAAAGCAGTCGAAACTATCCTTGCTGCTAAAGACCATTTTCAAACTTATTTATTAGAAGGGGTCACAGGCAGCGGTAAGACCGAAGTCTATTTTCACAGTATTTCAGAGCTGGTCCATACCGGCCGGCAGGTATTATTTTTAGTACCGGAAATTGCTTTGACTCCCCAAACCCAAGAGCGTTTTCAAAAGCGTTTTAACGTCCCGACTGTATTACTACATTCTGACTTAACCGACAAAAAACGGTTGGATGGTTGGCTTAAAGCTGCAAAGGGAG
>JAFEDN010000229.1 GCA_018241585.1 Pseudomonadota bacterium
AAGTGCCGCAGGAGATATCAATGGCGATGGGGTGTCCGACCTGTTGATTGGAGCCGAGGGTCATGCAAACAATACGGGTCGTAGCTATGTGGTATTCGGTGATATTCCCCCGGTATTGGTAAACAACAGCCTATCCTTATCTGTAGGCGCAACTATCACTCTTAATGTTACTTTTTTGGCCGCATATGATCGCAATCACGATAATAACACGTTAATGTTTATCCCCGGCTCGGTAGAGCATGGTCAATTTGAAGCAGCCGGTGCACCGGGAATTCCTTTGAGCAATTTTACCCAACAGCAAGTCGCTAGTGGGACAATTCGGTTTGTTCATGACGGCACACTTGTAGCCCCTCGCTATGATATCACCGTGCGCAGTGAAGGCATTGCTTGGGTCGGCCCGTTGTCTGCCAAAATTAATTTTATCGGAACGCCGCCGAGTTATTTTCCAGCAGTGTTGCCGCTTTCCAGTTTAAATGGCAAGAACGGCTTTAAGTTGGATGGTGAAGTGTCGGGTGACAATAGTGGCTACTCGGTGAGCTCCACTGGAGATATCAATGGCGATGGGATATCTGATCTACTGATTGGAGCGCCTAATCATGCGAGTACTATGGGTCGCAGTTATGTGGTGTTTGGTGGATCCGAAGTGGGTAATTTGGGTTTGATGGCGTTGTCGGGACTCAATGGCAGTAATGGTTTTAAGCTAGACGGCGAAGTGACAAATGACCAGAGTGGCTATTCTGTCAGCCCTGCGGGCGATATCAACGGCGATAGGATAGCTGACTTGCTGATTGGGGCATACACTCATAATAATTCTACGGGCCGCAGCTATGTGGTGTTTGGCGGATCGGGAGTGAGTGGTTCTAGTCTGCTTGCGCTGTCAGGACTCAATGGCAGTAATGGTTTTAAGCTGGACGGCGAAGTGACAAATGACCGAAGTGGCTATTCAGTCAGCACTGTGGGAGATATCAATGGTGATGGGGTGTCCGACCTGCTGATTGGGGCTTATGGTCATGCAAGTGGTACAGGTCG
Organism: Pseudomonadota bacterium; assembly: GCA_018241585.1. GTDB lineage: Bacteria > Pseudomonadota > Gammaproteobacteria > Coxiellales > Coxiellaceae > JAFEDN01. Next base: position 1,030 of record JAFEDN010000229.1, read on the forward strand.
CAGCTATGTGGTATTTGGTGGACTGGGGGTGGGTAGTTCCAGTCTAATAGCACTGTCGGGACTGAATGGCAGCAATGGCTTTAAGCTGGACGGTGAAGCGTTGAGTGACGTCAGTGGCTATTCAGTCAGTGCTGCAGGAGATATTAATAACGATGGGGTATCTGATCTGCTGATTGGGGCTTGTCATCGTTCAAGTTGGATAGGTCGCAGCTATGTGGTATTCGGTGGATCGAACGTGGGTGGTTCTGGTCTGCTTGCACTGTCGGGACTCAATGGTAGCAATGGTTTTAAGCTGGATGGTGAAACGGTAAATTCCAGGAGTGGCGTGTCGATGAACGCAGTGGGGGATATCAATGGAGATGGAGTATCCGACTTGCTGATTGGGGCAGATGGTGGTTATACTGGTTCTGGTTACACAGGTCGCAGCTATGTGGTGTTTGGTGGGCCGGGAGTGGGTGCTTCGGGTTTAGTTGCGCTGTCGGGACTTAATGGTAGCAATGGCTTTAAGCTGGATGGCGAGACAGAAAATGACCGAAGTGGCTATTCAGTCAGCACTGTAGGAGATATCAATGGAGATGGGGTATCCGACCTACTGATTGGGGCTTATGGTCATGCAAGTGGTACGGGTCGCAGCTATGTAGTATTTGGTGGATCAGGAGTGGGGAGTTCCAGTCTGGTTGCGTTGTCAGGCCTCAATGGCAACACAGGCTTTAAGCTTGATGGAGAAACATCGAGTGACTACAGTGGCTTTTCAGTCAGCACCGCGGGCGATATCAATGGCGATGGCATCTCCGACCTGCTGATTGGGGCTTATGGTCATGCAAATCTGACCGGCCGCAGCTATGTAATATTTGGTGATAGCGCACCAGTGTTGGTGAGCAACAGCCTATCCTTATCTGTAGGCGCAACCATCAATCTTAACGCCACTTTTTTAGCTGCATACGATCGTAATCACCCGAATTCCTCTCTAGTATTTGCTCCAGCCAATGTCACCCATGGCTATTTTCAAAGCACGAGTCAACCTGGAATTCCGTTAATCAACTTTACTCAACCGCAATTGCAAAATAACACGATTCAATTCGTGCATGACGGTAGTACTTTTGCGCCCAGTTACAACATCACGGTACGCAGCGACGGTATTGCCTGGACTGGGCCTTCTCCTGCCAATGTGAGCTTTTCGCTGTCAACTCCTGGGCCAACGCCAACTCCAACACCTACGGTAACGCCGTCCTCGACACCAAGTCCCACGCCGACTGCTACTCCTACTTTACCGCCGATTGTGTTACAGAAAAACCAGTTAGCGCTTAAGGATGGCCAAACCGTGATCTTATCCAACAATCAGCTTCAGGCGACGGAAGCCGGTTTTAATAACAGCCAGTTGGTTTTCAGGGTAAGTGAAGTGAGTAACGGCTATTTTTCGTCTGTGCCGGTCGGCAATAGCGTCAAGAAAAATTTGACCTCGTTCACTCAGGGACAGGTTCAAAGCGGCGGGGTGGAATTTGTGCATGCGGGCAATCAGCAGACGCCAGGTTATGTGGTCTCAGTGACCGATGGCGTGCAATCGACTCCGCCCAATCCGGCAAATATTGTGTTTACGGACGCGCCGATTATCCAGCAAATTACGCTGAATATCACCCAGGGTGAGACCATCACCCTGACTTCGGCGCTGCTCAATGTGACCGCTACTGATGGCAGCACACCCAGCCAGGTGATCTTGACGGTCAGTGATCTGGAGCATGCTGCCATTAAATCCAACCTCACCGGTGCTTCGGTCAGTAATTTTACTTTGGCGGAGTTGCAGCAAGGCGTTATCCAACTGACTCAGGATGGTAGCCCGGTCACGCCGAGCTTGATTATCACGGCGGAAGGGGTGAAGCAGATCAGTAGCGCGCCAACCCCGGCCTTTGTCTATTTTTCCAGCCAGGGTGTGTATGCACCGCGGCTGGTGAATAATTATCTATCGGTGGTGCAAGGTCAAGCGACATTATTAT
>JAFEDN010000022.1 GCA_018241585.1 Pseudomonadota bacterium
GAACCCTCATCGGGATAGGTTTTTCTACGAAAAATATTTATATTGAAAAATAAATTTTTCAATATTCCATGAATTTATAGGTAATTTTTGCTTCAGCGGGAACTGCTGGCAATACTATATCTATTTTTTTGTTTTTTTTCTACCTAATTCTGCAGTTTCATTGAATCGCAGCTTTGCTGGATTCGGTATTGAAACCAGGAAAGCAATTTCCACTTTAGCGGAATTGCTGTCAAAAAATCTTGATATGAGTTTGGTCTTGTGATTTAATTACAACGTTTTCATGGCTAAACTTAACATCTACTGTACATATCTCTATTCATCAACAACAATGTTAAAATCTTGGATAAGACGTTCTGGTATCGGTTCAATAATAAAAACAAGCAGGAATTTTGTTTCTGTTTGTTTCAATAAAAGAACTTTAAAACTAAAATTAAAAAGTTTTATTTTTAAATTGCGCTATTTTTTCACCAAAATTGATCGTGCTAGCGATCAAGATGTTAAAAAACTGCATTCAATGCATAAGCTGGCTATTGAAAACAATAAAAAAGTAGTTTTGATGCTTTCCTTGTTTCCTTTTAAAAACGCTAAATTTGGCGGTCAAATAAGAAGTAATGCAGCGTACCAGGGATATCATAAATTAGGTTTAGTCATTCCTTTTATAGTTAGACCGATAGATTGGTACGTCAATGAAAGTATTGCCATTGATGAAGTGGTTTTCCCTTTAATTTCTCCATACAGGTTATATGGTTGCGCCGAATATATTCCTTATAGTGGGGATTTCTTAGCAGGTATTTTTGCAAAAAATGACCCTAAAGTTATCAAGGCAATTAAACGAAGAATAAAATTTCCAGTAGATATCATCCATGTTGAACATCCCTGGCTGTTCCCATTTGTCTATAAGCTAAAGAAAGAATTTGCTATGACCCAAAATGCCACATTAATTTATAGCGCGCAAAATATTGAGTGGGCTTTGAATGAGCAAATGCTAAATGGATCAAATTTGGATCAGAATATAATAAAAAAATTGGTTCAAGATATCAGAGAATTAGAACTGTTTACCATTAATCACGCCGATCTGGTCGTTACTGTTTCTCCGGCAGATCAAGCTTATTTAGAGCAGCAAACCATTAAAAAAGTGATCTATGCTCCTAATGCTACCCATAAAAAGATACCTGATGATAACAAAGTTGTTTCATGGAAACAAAGGTTACCTGCTAAATTTTTCTTGTTTGCAGGAAGTGATCACCCGCCTAATTCAATAGGATTACATACTTGTTTAAACGGTATCGATAAAAATTTTACTGAAGAGTTTAAAGTGGTAATTTTAGGTTCAGTGATCAATAGTATCAATCAATACCCATTATTTTCTAACTCAAATTTTATCAAGTTAGGTTTTGTTGAACCAGAAGATTTGGCGGCTATTATATTTTGTGCGCATGCGGTATTGGTGCCGATAACTATAGGAGGAGGGACCAATTTGAAGACAGCGGAGGCGCTCTTAAGCGGAAAATACGTTGTTGCCACAAAATTTGGCATGAGAGGTTACGAACATTATATTGGTCATGAAGGAGTGTATGTGAGCGAGTCTCCATCGGAATTTCAAAATGATATGCGTAAAGTATGGCAATTGCCGAAACCTAGCTTTGAAAATTTTCGCGCTCAAGATCTAACTTGGGAATATAGTATGCAACCTTTATTTAGAAGTATCCAATGAACAAGGTCTGGATTGATGTTACTGATTACTTGAAATGGAATCGTCCGCCAACGGGAATCATCAGGGTAGAGCATGAGCTTATAAAATGGAGTATAGAAAATTTAGCCAATGTTAATTTTTTTACTTATGATTCAGAGAAAGGTTTTTTTTCCGTTGATTTAGCGAGCGATTTTACCGATAAATTTGCGAAAAAAAATAAGCTATTTTTTTTCAAATTGACAACATGCAGTGACTTCAAAAAATTTTCCCGGCAAATTATTCGGGCAACCTATGATTTTATAATGTCATTTATCCCTAGTGATCATCATTATCGTATTAATCAGAAGATTAAACAAAAGTTAAGTTTTTTAAGAGCTCGTGCTAATTTTCGTCATCCAGTTTCAATTGGTAATGTTGTAAAGCACACAATGGTTGATCCATTCAATGACTTTGATATTATTTTCTGTCCCGGAATGACTTGGAATTATTATACAATAAATACTGATATTGCTTCTCTAAAAAAACAAAAAAAAATCCTTTATTATGCATTTTGCCATGATATGGCGCCAATAAACTTACCTCATTTATGTCTGTCTGACCAATATCCTTTTTTAAAATATTTTAAAGAATTAGCTCAAAACGCTGATCATGTATTTTGTAATTCTAAAAGTACCGAAACAGATTTTAAAAATTTTATTGTTAAACATAAATTACCGAATGTTGCCACTTCTATTAATTACTTAGGAACAACTATCTATAACCATACTTTCGAAAATTATCATGCCATCAATGATCTGGTTCAAGATAAGTTTATACTTTATGTTTCTACCATTGAGCGTAGAAAAAATCATGAATGTATTTATAAAGCGATCCTTTACTTATTGGAGAATGGTGTTACCAACATCCCTAAAATTGTTTTTGTTGGTTTGAAAGGATGGGGGGTCGCTGATTTATTGAATGATTTGTCAAAAGACCCTCGAATAAAAGATTACTTTTTTATTTATTCAGAACTTTCTGATAATGATTTAACTCTTTTGTATCAAAAAGCATTATTTACAGTTTATCCCTCATATTTTGAAGGATGGGGTCTGCCGGTGGCTGAAGCTTTAGCTTATGGAAAAATGGCAATTGTATCTTCTGCAGGGTCTTTACCCGAAGTTGGTGGTCAGTGGGTTGATTATGTAGATCCATATAATATAGTCGGCTGGGCGGAACGAATCAAATTTTATCTCGATAATCAAAACCAATTGGCTGAGCGCGAACAAAATATTCAAAAAAATTACATATTAAATACTTGGGATAATTTTTGTACTGGTGTTTTTGGCATAATGAATAAAGATTCGTCGCCATGATAAATTTATGAAATTTTTTTTAAATTTAACTACTGCGATTCAAAGAAAATTTTGGTTAATTATTTCGTCGGCTTTTCCTGGATTTTCATTAAAAATAAAACGTTTTATTTTTAACAACCTGAGCTTTGATAGCAGACTTGATTATGCTAGTGATCAAGAAATAAAACAATTAATATTGAACCAAAAACAAGCTGTTCAAAATAATCAAAAAATTATTTTAATGCTCTCAGTCTTTCCTTTTAAAAGTCCTTACTTTGGCGGACAACTCAGATGTAATGCCATATTTGAACAATACCAAAAAGCCGGCTATTTGGTGATTCCATTTGTAGTTAGAGATCAAAATGCCTCTTTAACAGAAAGTGTAGCGATAGATGAGGTTGTTTTTCCTACTATTTGTTCATACCGATTATACCAAGGCCAATATATTCCTTATATAGGTGATTATTGTGCTGGAATATTTGCGCAACATGATTCTAGAGTAATTGCAGCACTTAAAAAAAGGGTTCAATATCCTGTGGATTTTATTCAAGTAGAACATCCATGGCTGTTCCCGTTAGCGTTTAAATTTAAGAATGAATACCCGCAAGCTAATAATGCTATTTTGGTTTACAGTGCACATAATATTGAAGCTATTTTAAAAGGTCTGATGTTGCGGCAAACACTAGCTAATGACCATATAGTAAATGAGCTAGTGAGAAAAATAAGCGAGTTAGAATTATCTTCAGCCAGACAAGCAGACATCGTAATTGCTGTATCTGAGGAAGATCAAGCTTATTTACAGAAACAAACAAATAAAGCAGTAATATACATTCCTAATGCCGCCTATCAAAAATTTGCTTCTCAAGAGCGTATTAATTTCTGGAGAAACAAATTACCCTCTAAGTTTTTTCTATTCGTTGCTAGCGGCCATCCTCCGAATCTAATCGGTTTATTTTCATGTCTGCAAGATTCTGAAAAGGTATTTCCAAAAGATTTAAAAATTGTCCTGGTTGGCTCGATTATCAATACCCTAGATCAATTTCCTGATAAGAAAAGATTTTTTAGCCATCCAAGATATATTCAAATCGGGATAGTAGCCCCACAGGACTTAGCTGCTATTCTAGCTTGTGCTCATGGCATATTAATTCCTATTACTATCGGAGCTGGCACTAACTTAAAAACTGCGGAAGGATTATTAAGTGGTAAATATATTATTTCCACTGAATTAGGGATGAGAGGTTTTGAAAAATATAGATTAAGCCCTGGAGTTTTTGTTTGTAAAAACCCTCAAGAGTTTTCTAATCAAATGTGTGCAGTCTGGCAATTATCCGACCAAAATTTTGCAAGTTTTCGTGGCAATGATCTCACTTGGGAGTATGCATTGAAACCTTTATTGAGAATTTTCGATCAAAAGCAATGAACTTAAATAGTTTTTTGGCACAATTTCCCAGGTAAATTTTTTGATTATGATTTTATCATTTCTAGTAATGGATGATCCCATACCATGATGAACTCTTCATTGTAAGATAATATTTTTTTAGGTAATCCAAATTGTTGAGCTAATTTTAAAGTACAGGATTGTTGGTCAGTGCATTTAGATATTTTTTTATCAACGATAATAAAAATATTTTTGTTATTTTTGGGCAAATCAGATTTTTGGTACCATAATTTTGAAGTTTGCAAATTCATATCACTAACAATCATTCCGTTTGAATTAAAGACTAAAGGTCTGATAGCTATTTTTTTGTGAAAAAGCCAGGTAACCATGTTAGCTTGCCAGTAGTCAGCATAACCATAATTTAAATCATTTTGTATCAAGAAATTAGCTAACCTTCCGTATTGAGAAGTAGATAGATCATATTTTTTATTCCATAAGCTGATGGTTGAATAAATGCTGGAAGTTAAATAAAGGATTAACAAAATAGAAAAAATAGTTTTTATTATAAAATTTATTTTATTCCAAAAAAATTCGATTGCAATAACCATAGCCATTACTATAAATAATGGAATATTTATAAGATAACGTCCACTATATATTTCCAAAAAACGAGTATCTAAAAAGCTATAGCTTAAGATACTAAAGAATACCGATAATCCACTGATCATTAAAAAACGAGATAGATAAGGATTTGTATTATATTTTATTATGATATTGGATAAGATCGCTAGAGCTATGCAGATTATTATAAATGAGCCTAATACAGTCCAAGAAAATTTAGCTGATTGTAAGTTAGTTAAATTGGTAGGAATAAAATTAATGAAATAACCGATATTTCTTATCAGCATTTTACCGTTTTCATTGTGATTTTGGAAAAAATTTATAAAGACATTGTGCTTTTGAGTAGTGAATGAAAGTATACCGAAAAAATGGGTATAAGTTATTAATAACGAAAGGAGCAACAAGATAGTCAATAGTATTGAAGACTTATCTGCTTTAAATAGCGGAAAATCTTTTTTTAGAAAACAAAATTGCGTAATGATCATGGGCAAAAGATAATTTGGCAGGAACCATGGATCAGAACATGCTGGTAACAAACAAGAAAAAAATATTAAAAACAAATAAATATATTTAGGGCTTTTTAACCATTTGATAATGAGCAGTATGGAAAACAAACCATATAAATTGGTGCTGTTATGAGATATAGGGTAGGTTATAAAACCGGCGAAAAATAGATAATAATTACCAAAAAGCAATAATAATATAATAAAAAATGACGATTTTTTTGCGCCTAATTGGTACGCAATTGCGGAACAGAGCAAAATATTCAGAAGATAAACAATGTAGCCGAACCATACTAAAATAATAGTATCGGCCCCAAATATCTCGAAAAGAACGAAATGGATCGGGAATAGAGATAATAACCAATTGTCGACGTTATAGTTCCAGCTTTTGAGGAAACTCCATCCATATTGATGAACGCCTTGCCAAAGTAATCCGGTGTCAACTACATCGGAATTGATATAATACAAACTAGAACTAGTTTGATAAGCATTATAAAGACCTAAACAAATAATTAAAGCACTTAATGTACTCAACAAAATTTTTAGAATAATGGTTTTTTTCATTTTTTTTATAACCCGATAATTTTCCGATATACTTCAATAGTTTTTTTAGCACACTGTTCCCAGGTAAATTTTTTCACTTGTATTTTGCCCCTGTTAATAAATTGATCCCGCAGATCAGGTTTCTCTAATAAGTTAATAATTGCCTCAGCAATATTGCTTTCAGCATAGGGATCAACTAAATAAGCGGCATCATCTGAAATTTCTGCCATTGAACCAAAGTTAGAGGTAATCACAGGTGTCTCAGAGGCAAATGCTTCTAGTATGGGAAAACCAAATCCTTCTGCTAATGAGGGGTATAATAACAAGCAAGCATTTTGATATAAACATTGTAAATCATTGTGTGGAAGATATTGCAGCCAGCGAATTGAATGTTTTTTAGTTAACCGCTGAATTTGATCAACTAAGCGAGGTTCTGTTAATGAGTCATGTTTTTTGCCAACGATTAACAGATCATGGTTATCGGTTAAAATTTTAGGTAATGACAAATAAGCCTCAATAATTCGCTCAATATTTTTTCTTGGTTGTAAAGTCCCCACAGTCAGTAAAAAAGGCTTTGTTATTTGATATTTTGCCAATATTTTTTTAGCTGCTTCAGAACTGAGTCTGTTAAACCATTTTTCTTCAATTCCATGATGAATAGCCACAATTTTATTTTCAGGTATGTTCCAATAATTGACTATGTCGGAAATAATTGCTTGACTAACCGTGATTATTTTATCTGCCTGATCAGCCATCTTTTTTAAAATGATTTGCTTGAGATAGGCAACAGGTTTGGTGCTGCTATTCCATTGTGGATTTTTTAACATAATTGCGTCATGTATTGTTGAAACTATAGGAATATTTTTAACTTTGGGGACCCGATAATCTGTTATATGCAGTAAATCGATACGCGATGATAATTGTTTATAATAATTACCTGGAGCTAATGAATAGAGGGGATTAACTGCACTAACAAATTCCGGAGCAATGGTAGATTTTGAAACATTAAACAAAATTTTTTCAACCGCCAAATTTTGTTTAATTAAAGATTGATAAAGATTTAATGTATAAATACCTATTCCATCTATATTTTTGATAGTCCCATTGTGGTTGAAAACAGAATTCATGGATAAGCCAATTTTCATTTTTTTCAATCCTTAATATTTTTTCGGTAATTTTTGAATGATGCTAAGTAAAGGATGATTCCAAACCATGATAAACTCATCATGATAAGTTAATATTTTTTCTGGTTTGCCAAATTGTTGACTAATTTTTTCTGCACAAGAAGTTTGATCTTGGCATTGACTATTTTCTTTTTGAACTATGATAAAAGTAGTTGTATGCTCTTTAGGTAGATCAGTTTCCTGATACCATAGCTCTGAGGATTGTAAGTGTAAATTTGAGGTTGCTTCACCGGTTTTATCGTAAAAAGTAAGTGGTCTTATCAAGACTTGTTGATGGGCGATCCAGGTAATGATATTAGCCTGCCAATAATCCGCATAGCCATAATTTAAATGATTCTGTTGTAAAAAACTCAGCAGATTATAGTACCCGTTTTTATCGGTATCGATTTTTTGCCACCACAAATAATTAGAAGAATAGCAACTAGTAATTAAGTATAAAAATCCTATAGCAAAAGCAGCTATTTTAACTACGATATTAAATCGGTTCCAATATTTTTCTAAAACAATACAGATAGTCATAATTATAAAAAAGGGAATATTAATTAAATACCGTGCATTCATAAAATCATTAAAATGACTTTTAGGGATATAAAGCAATATAAAACTACAGCTTACTAACAGAATAGAAAAAATGTTAGTAAATAAATAGTTTAGTTCTGCTAAGTTTTTATCTTTGACTTTGAGAAATTTGCAATTGAAGGTAATTGCTAATATTGCCATAACCGTAAAAGATATCATACTCGGCCAAAATTGATTATGGTTTTCTAGATTAAATCTTCCAGGCAATAAGTTAAAAATTAAACCTAGGTATTTAACATAATTGCAAATATGTGCCAATAAATTCTTGAAAGTAAATACCACAATAAATTTCTGTGAAGAAAATTCTAACAGACCGAATAATTTGGTTGCAATAGCTGCAAATGAAAATAATATCGCGATAATCAGGTAAGAACTGGCTTTGGCCAAATCAGTGGAATTTATATACTCTTTGATTAAATATATTTGTGTCAAAAGAATGGGTACGCCGTATGTTGATAGGAACCATGGGTCAGAAATTCCAGCAATAATAAAAAAAACTAAGATCAGCAATGAATACAAGTAACGCGGTTTTTTGGTCCATTTAATGATCAGCAATAGGCAAATTAAACCATATAAGTTGGTACTGTTGTGGGTTATCGGAAAAGTGATTAACCCACCAAGATACCAAAAGTAGTTGCTGTACAATAACAAAATGGCAATTGCAGGTACGGCTAGTTTGGCCCCGAGCTCATAGGCGATCCAACAACATATCAATATGTTAGCGAGAAAAACTAGATAACCAAACCATAAAATTAGCTTGATATGGTCGCCGAAAACTTCAAATAAGATAAAATGGATCGGAAATAAAGAGAGTAACCAGTTATCATAGTTATAATTCCAGGTTTTAATAAATCCCCAGCCATGTTTTAGCACGCCTTGCCAAAGCAGTCCGGTATCAACCACATCTGAATTGATGCTAATTATTCCGAAGCTGGTTTTGTAGCTGGCGTATATTCCAAATATTAAAATAGAAAATATTATTAATTTGAACCAGTTGGCGCATTTAATATTCATTAATCGGTCTGTAAGTTGCAATCTAGTAATAAAATGACTATGTTCATATTTAAGCACAGAGGCTTGGTGCAGCAGTTCCCACTGAAGCAAAAATTACCTATAAGCTCAAGAAATATTGAAGAATTATTTTTCAATGTGGTTTTTTTATTGATTATAAGTTCATATTATGCTGTAATCACTACATTTTTCAAGTCATAAACAAGGAAAGTGGGCAGGGTAAAATAAATAATATTCATTAGCATCGGCAGAGGTATTATGATCAAGCTTCTTCTAAGATATAAGACGATGATTAACTATAATTTTGTCACATTGTTTTTTTGCTAATGAGAGTGCAATGACTTTTAAAATAATTCCTGTTATTTTAGCCGGAGGTAATGGCACACGGCTGTGGCCTCTGTCCAGAGAAACTTTTCCAAAACAATTTTTAAGATTAGTCACCCAGTATTCATTATTACAAGAAACGATTTTACGGGTAGAGGCTTTATCTGAAAAATGCCACCCGCTTATTGTTTGTACCGTTGATCATTATTTTATGAGTCAGGATCATCTCAGAGAGATTGATGCCACCGGCTATCATTTTATATTAGAGCCTTTTGGCCGAAATACTGCTCCTGCGATTGCCTGCGCAGCTCAATGGGTGCTGCAAAATCTTTCCGAAGAAACTATTCTGTTAATTTTGCCTTCGGACCATTATATAGCAGAAATTAACTCTTTTGTTGATGCAGTCAATAAGGCCAAAATAGCAGCAGAACAGGATTATCTAGTTACTTTTGGGGTCACGCCTAATAGTCCTGAAACCGGGTATGGTTATATTCAAGCCGGAGCTGTTTTACATGAAAATATTTATCATGTTGAACGATTCATAGAAAAACCCAATTTGGCGTTAGCAAAAAAATTTCTGGAAAGTAGCCATTTCTTTTGGAATAGCGGAATGTTCATGTTCAAGCCTCAAGTCTATTTACAGGAACTTAAGAAATCTGCAATGGACGTTTATGAAATCGCTACTCAATGCATAGATAAAGGTGAAACCAAAGAGGATTATTTTAGGATTAAAAACGATATTTATTCGAACTGTCCGAGTATTTCTATTGATTATGCATTAATGGAGAAAACTCAAAGAGCAGTCACCATACCTTTAGAAACAGCCTGGAATGATTTAGGATGTTGGAATGCAGTAGCAAAAGCAGCAGCCCCTGATAATGAAAATAATGTAACTCGAGGTGAAGTACTTATTAAAGATAGTAACGACTGTTATATCAGCTCTGAAAGCCAAATGGTGGCTGCATTAGGAATTAGTAATCAAATAATTGTTACCACTCCGGATGTGGTTTTAGTGGCCGATAAGGCTTATTCACAAGATGTAAAAAATTTGGTGAACCAGTTAAAAATTGATAACAATCAATTGGTCGCCAAACATAAAAGGCAATTTGCCCCTTGGGGAACGATAGAAAGTATTTCTGATCAGGATTTATTCTTGATAGAACGTTTTATTATCAAGCCGCTATCGATTCTTGCAATGCCACGTTCAATTTATTCCGAATTTTGGATTATGGTTGAAGGTGAAGTGGAGATGTTAGCCAATCAGCAGTTACACGTGCTTAAAGGGCATCGTTCTATCTATATTGGCGAAAACACGATTATTGAATTTAATAATAAAAGAGCACAGGCAGTACAACTCATTCGAATAAGAATAAAATCTTTATTAGATTTGGAGAATAAGAATGCCTTAAACGAAGAGAGCAGTACAGTATGAAAAAAGCGATTGTTACCGGTATTACCGGACAAGATGGCGCCTACCTGGCGAAACTGTTATTAACTAAGAATTATCAGGTTTTTGGCGCTTATCGGCGAAGTAGTACTCCTAATTTTTGGCGAATTAAAGAATTAGCCATTACCGATCACCCCCATTTCCATTTGGTGGAGTTTGATTTAACCGATAATTTAGGCAGTGTTCAGCTCTTAGAGTCGGTCATGCCCGACGAGGTTTACAATTTAGCGGCACAGAGTTTTGTAGCTACGTCTTTCAAACAACCGATGATGACTGCAAAAATCAATGGTTGTGGTGTTTTGAATCTTTTAGAAGCGATCAGATTAGTTAATCCCAAAATCCGTTTTTATCAGGCTTCAACTTCAGAAATGTTTGGAAAAGTGCAAGCTGTGCCGCAGTCCGAACAAACTCCTTTTTATCCTCGAAGCCCGTATGGAATTTCTAAACTATTTGCTCATTGGATGACGATAAATTATCGTGAAGCTTATAACATGTTTGCCTGTAGTGGCATCCTTTTTAATCATGAATCTCCCTTAAGAGGTTTAGAATTTGTTACAAGGAAAATTACCGATGGAATTGCCAAGATCAAATTAGGCATGATTCCTTTTTTAGAATTAGGTAATTTAAATGCTAAACGCGATTGGGGATATGCAGGAGATTATGTGGAAGGCATGTATCAAATGTTGCAGTATAAAGAACCCGGCGATTATGTTTTGGCGACCGGCCGTTCTGAAACGGTTAAATATTTTGTGGAAATGGCTGGTAAAGCAGTCGATATCAACATTGATTGGCAAGGCCGGAATGAAAAAGAAATCGGTATTGATACTGCTAGCGGCAAGGTAATCATTAAAATCAACCCTCAATTTTACCGTCCTGCCGAGGTAGATTATTTAGTTGGTGATTATTCTAAAGCAAAGCGAGATTTAAATTGGCAGCCTAAATTAGCTCTGGAAGGCATTTGCACAAAGATGGCCCAGGCTGATTTTAATAGAAATAATAATAGCAATTCTGCTAAATAGTATCCCGTTGTACACTTTGGATCGTTCCGTCCCCAGGCGATTTGACCGTGGGCTGGCCAACTTCGTGCTAGGTTACTTCCCGGCTGGTTCTAGCCATTTTCAGCGTCTTAACAGCCCTTCATATAATTGAATATGATGATCGCGCATATTATTAATGCTGAAATATTGATGATAATGTAAAGCAGTGCCTGTTTTTAATTGCTGGTATAGGGTTTCATTGTTTAACAGAACTAACATGGCTTGTCTTAGTGCTTCGGGATTGGCGGGAGGAACCACTAATCCCGAAAGATTATGTTGGTTAACAAACGAGGTGCCGGTATTTAACTCAGTGGAAATAGCAGGTCTATTATAAATTAAACTTTCTAATAAACTGATGCAAAATGCTTCTGCTCTTAAGTGTGAGGGGACTACAGTGGCCCTGGATAATTGATAAAGAGCTGCTTTGTCCAGGTCAGTGATTTTTCCTACAAACCTGACATTATTGATGTTTTTTTCTTGCTTAATTTTTGCAAGCTTAGTTTCTTCAGGTCCACTACCCGCAATCACCACTGGGATATTGGTATTTTTTACCGCCTCTAATAAAAAATCTAGTCCCTTATAGTATCTTAAGACACCAACAAAGAGAAAGAAATTTTCGCCTACTTTATCCTTCCAAAACTTTAATAAATCCATTTCTGGAATAGGATATTTGGACTTATCTAAACCAAACGGGATCACTTTTACTTTGCTGGAATATTTTTTCAAAACTGAACTCGATTGCAGGTAATTCTGTGAACTGGCAATAATAATATTGCTTCGATTGAGAAAGAACCGCATCAACGGGTAATAAAAAAGTTTTAAGTACTTTTGACGTAAAATGTCCGAATGATAAGTCACCACTATAGGTTTATTAACTGAAGTTAGTACTCTGGTGAAATCAGCAAAGGGCCAAGGAAAATGATAGTGCAATATGTCATAATCTTTTATGAGATTATTAAAATCTCTGAGCAGCTTGAAGCTAATAGGACAGGAAGCAAATTCTATGCGGCTGGGATAATAGAATACCGGAGTATTGTTGATTTGGCATTTGAAAACTTCAGGAGCTTTTTGAGTAGTCAGAATGGAACACTCAATATTTTTACTACGAAGACTGGCGGTTAGGCTTTGTATATGCATTTCAATTCCGCCGATAGTAAATGGATAATAACTTTTGTAAATGTGCAATATGTTCATTGCGCTAGGAGCCTATAAAATGAATAGTTTATTTTACACTTTTTTTTAGAAAAAATCCTTACCCTATGATCGAATCCAAAAATAACCTCCTAGAAACCTTTGCTGAAATCGTCCTTTTATGATTTAATTATTAATTTATTTTGGTGGAATATAGGCATGTTTTCTTCCCTTTTCATTGCGGTGATCTTTATTCTTTTTTCGATAAACGCTATGGCTGCCGGTAAGGAAATAACTGTTTATAAGATCATACCCAACAGTAATACCAGTCATGTTGACCTTGGAACCATTGTTTTATCCGATACCACTTATGGATTGTTAATTACGCCCAATTTAAATACTCTACCTCCTGGCGTACACGCCATGATGATTTATCAGAACCCTTCTTGTGCCAAAGGGGGATTGGCTGCTGGCGGGGTATGGAATCCTCACCATAGTGGTAAACATCAAGGCCCTTATGACAATGCCGGTTATTTAGGCGACTTGCCGGCTTTAACGGTTACCGCGGACGGAAAAGCTATTTTGCCGGTACTGGCGCCACGTTTGAAGCTAAAGGATTTAACAGGGCACAGTCTTATTATTCATGTAGGAGACGATAATTATTCTGATGATCCGCCTTTAGGCGGGGCAGGTGCAAGGATTGCTTGTGCGGTAATTCAAAAGTAAGGTAAATATATGCAATTTATAGATTTGAGTAAACAATATAAAAGTATTGAACAGCAAATTGATAATCGAATAAAAAAAGTTTTAGAGCACACTAAATTTATCATGGGGCCTGAAGTATACGAATTAGAAGAACAGTTAGCACATTTTGTTAAGATCAAACATTGTATCAGCGTTTCCAGTGGAACCGATGCTCTGCTGATTGCTTTGATGGCTTTAGATTTAAAACCAGGTGATGAGGTCGTCACCACTGCTTTTTCGTTCTTTGCTACTGCTGAAACGATAATGCTGTTAGGGCTAAAACCAGTCTTTGTGGACATTGATCCTAGCACCTTTCAAATTGATCCAAATCTGATTGAGCAGGCCATTACTGCCCGCACAAAAGTGCTCATGCCGGTTAGTCTTTTTGGACAAACCGGGGATATGGACCTGATCAACACAATTGCGGCGAAATATCACTTGGTGGTCATTGAAGACGGCGCCCAAAGCTTTGGCGCCACTTATAAGGGAAAAAAATCTTGTGGTTTATCAACGATTGGATGCACTAGCTTCTTTCCTTCCAAACCGCTGGGGTGTTATGGAGACGGGGGAGCAATTTTTACTGAGGACGATATTTTAGCTAAAAAAATGCGTGAATTAAGGGTGCACGGTCAAGCGCAGCGCTATGTCCACTCGTCGTTAGGGGTATGTGGCAGGTTCGATACCATCCAAGCCGCTATTTTATTAGAGAAATTTACTATTTTCGAACTTGAAATTGTTAAGCGGCAACAGATTGTAGAAGAATATTCCAAACATTTACGAGATTATATAACCCTTCCTTTTGTCCCAGACTATAACAAAAGTGTATTCGCTCAATATACCATTAGAACCAGCAGCCGAGATGCTCTGGCGCAATATTTGCAAAAAATGGGCATTCCTACGGCTATCCATTATCCTGCTCCGTTAACCAAACAACCGGTTATGCAGCATTTAGAATGTGCTAAGATAGCTTTGCCGCATAGTGAATTGGCTGCAAATGAGGTGTTGAGTTTGCCCATGCATCCCTATTTAACTGAAGCGGAAATTGCCAAGATCAGTGAAGCTGTTATTAATTTTATTAAAGAACCAATTGAAGTTTTAAGTTAATTGGAAGAGCAATGTCAATTTATAAAAATGCCTTTAAAGATGTAGTTGATGCTTTAAACGGTTACCCTCTTTGGGTCTATATGGCAGGAAGTGATATTCGCTTACGATATCGAGGCTCCACTTTAGGGCCTATCTGGATCACTATCTCAATGATAATTTTCATTGGCTCATTGAGCGTGGTTTATAGCCGGTTATTAAAACAAGAAATTAATTATTACATTCCCTATTTAACGTGCGGACTGCTGCTATGGACTTATATCTCTACGGTAATTACCGAAAGCAGTGAAATTTTTATGTCTTCTAAGGAATTTATAGAAGGAATGAAAATTCCTTATTTTCTCTTTATTATGCGCATGATTTGGAGAAATTTTTTAATTTTTTTACATAATTTCGTTGTTTATCTTCTAGTTATTTGGATTTTTCCAATAAAATTAAATTTTTATATTCTTTTAGCCATTCCGGGTTTTATTTTAGTGACTGCAAATTTGGCTGCAATCAGTTTGATTATTTCGTTGATCGGCACTCGGTTTCGTGATTTGCCACCCATTATAACCGCTGCTATTACCGTAGTTTTTTTTGTTTCTCCAATTACTTGGCAATCGAAAATGATAGGAAATGATTCTTTAATCATTAAATTAAATCCGATCAGTTACTTTCTGGATTTGGTTCGATCTCCTTTATTGGGGCTGGCGCCTCATATGAGTTCGGTATTTTTTTGCTTGATATTATTTTTAGTGTTATCGGCCTGCGCTTTTAGATTTTTTGCTCATAAACGGATTTATATCCCATTTTGGTTATAGCAATGTCAAACTCTTTAATTCAATTACAAGATATAGCATTAAGATACCCATTATTAGGAATACATAACCGTTCCCTAAAACAAATTTTGCTACCGCGTTTTGGTAGGAATGCCGCCCAAGTACCGGAAAAAATTAACTTTATTGACGCATTAAAAGGGATCAGTTTTGAATTGACCAGAGGCGACCGGCTTGGTCTGATTGGCCGGAATGGGGCCGGTAAATCCACTTTATTAAAATTATTGGCCGGAATTTATAGTCCCTCCCAAGGCAATATTTGCGTTCGTGGCAATGTTTCACCTTTACTGGGGATCAGCGTTGGGATGAATCCACAAGCAACCGGTTATGAGAATATTAAATTCCGTTGCTTGCTGCATGGCTTCGATAGATTTAAAATAGAGAAAATCTATCGAGAAGTGGAAGAGTTTACTGAGTTAGGGCGTTTTTTGGCAATGCCCGTCAAAACTTATTCTTCCGGGATGAACGTTCGCTTAAGCTTCGCCATAGCGACCGCCATAACTCCTGATATTTTAGTAGTTGATGAAGTGGTTGGAGTAGGGGACGTGCAATTTATTGAAAAAGCTAAGGCCAGATTAACGGATTTAATAGAATCTTCCAATATTTTGGTGTTGGCTTCTCACTCCGACGAAATTGTTAAAAAGTTTTGTAATAAATTATTATGGTTGGAGCGAGGTTCGATTGTTAAATTTTCTGATAAAAATTTAGACGCTACTTTGGAAGAGTATAAACAAAGTTGCGCAGGTCAAGCGAGTCAATTCCTATGAAAGTAAGTATTTATGGGACCGGGTATGTCGGCTTAGTAACTGGAGTCTGTTTGGCGGAGGTTGGCCATCGAGTATTATGTAGGGACATTGATCCTGCAAAAATTACCCAATTAAAGCTCGGCAGAATCCCGATCTATGAACCAGGTTTAGAAAATTTATTAAAAAAAAATATATTGGAAAATCGAATTCAATTTACTACAGATGTTAAAGAAGCGGTTGCTTATGCCGAGTTGCAAATTATAGCTGTGGGAACACCTCCATTAGCAGATGGCTCAGCCGATTTGAGTTTTGTAATGGAAGTGGCTCAAGCTATTGCTCAGCACATGCAATCTTCCAAATTGCTGGTTAATAAATCTACCGTTCCGGTGGGTACAGCAGATCGAGTCAGCGCTATAGTCGCTGCTGAATTAGCAAAAAGACAAACCAAAATTCATTTTTCAGTTGCTTCCAATCCGGAATTTCTAAAAGAAGGTTCAGCGGTAGAAGATTTTATGAAACCGGATCGAATCATTTTAGGGACGGAGCAGCGTGAAGCGGAAATTAAACTGAGAGAATTATACGGACCGTTTAATCGTAACCATGACCGTATTATCATCATGGACATTCGTTCAGCAGAGCTCACTAAATACGCCGCCAATGCCATGCTAGCTACTAAAATCAGTTTTATTAATGAAATTGCCAACTTAGCTGAGTTGCTTGGGGCAGATATTGAAAAAGTGCGTATTGGTATCGGCTCCGACCCCCGAATTGGTTACGATTTTATTTATCCTGGCTGTGGTTATGGCGGCTCTTGCTTTCCTAAAGATGTCAATGCTTTGATAAAAACTGCCCAAGAAGTCCATTACACAGTTCCTTTATTGAAGGCAGTAGGAGAGGTCAACCAACGGCAAAAATACATTCTTTTTCAAAAAATTAATAGCCATTTTAACCATAATTTACATGGAAAGCGTTTTGCTCTTTGGGGCTTGGCTTTTAAACCTAATACCGATGATATTAGGGAAGCTTCCAGCCGAGTTTTGATGGAAGATTTATGGAACGCCGGAGCCATTGTCCAGGCATTTGACTTGAAGGCAATGGGCGCGATTCAAAATGCTTATGGTAATCGCCCGGATTTGATTTTAGCCGCCAACAAAGAGGATGCGCTTATTGGGGCCGATGCGCTGATTATTTGCACAGAGTGGCCGGCTTTTCGCGCCCCAGATTTTGATTTAATTATCAACGCCTTGAAGCAGCCAATCATTTTTGATGGCCGGAATTTATATGATCCTGCTCAGATGCGGGAAAAAGGTATTCTCTATTACGGAGTAGGCCGGGGAGAAAACGCCAGGAATAAATTTAATTTGGTTAATTCAGAACCACTGGTAACAAGTAAAATTAGCAGTAGCTCTTTTTAATTCAAAGGGTAAGCTTAGTGAATATTTTAGTAACAGGCGCCGCGGGTTTTATTGGCTTCCATGTTTGCCGGGCGCTGAGCGAAACAGGTCAAGCTGTTACCGGTATGGACAATTTAAATTCTTATTATGAGGTAACCCTTAAGCAGGATCGAATTAGACAATTACAGAGTTTTCCGAATTTTAAATTTAAGTTGCTGGACCTGGCTGATAGTAATGGAATAAATCATTTATTTGAAGCAGCCAAGTTCACTCACGTGATCCATTTGGGTGCTCAAGCAGGTGTTCGCTATTCTATCGAAAATCCGAAAGCTTACATCGATAGTAATGTTTATGGCACTTTAAATATCCTTGAGGGTTGCCGCCGGTTCCCAGTGTGGCATTTGGTGTATGCTTCTTCTAGTTCGGTTTATGGATTGAATACTAAAACTCCTTTTTCAGTCGCAGACCCGGTTAATCACCCGATTTCTTTATACGCCGCCACTAAAAAATCCACCGAGTTGATGGCGCATACTTATTCACATCTTTATGCAATACCTACTACCGGCTTACGGTTTTTTACTGTTTATGGCCCATGGGGCCGACCTGATATGGCTCCAATGAAATTTGCCAAAGCGGTTCTTGCCGGCCGGCCGATCGATGTTTACAATTATGGTAAAATGGAAAGAGATTTTACCTACATCGATGATGTGGTTGCTGCGATTTTAAAAATTATCGACCATCCTGCTCAGCCGTCGATCCAATGGGACCCAGCCAATCCTGATCCAGGTTACAGCAGCGCTCCTTATCGGTTGTATAATATTGGCAATCGGCAGCCGGTAAATCTGCTGCATTTTATTGCGCTGATTGAAAAATCGCTGGGGATAAAAGCGCAAATGAATCTACTGCCGATGCAATCGGGAGACGTGGTACGAACTTTTGCCGATATGCAGGATATGATTCGTGATTTTGACTTTCACCCGGTCACTGATTTAGAACAGGGTATCCCACTATTTATTGATTGGTACAAAAGCTACTATGGATTTAACTAATAAGGTTGTCTTAATTACCGGTGCAGCTTCTGGACTTGGTGCAGCTACAGCTCGTTGGTTGGCAGAATTTAATATGCGGGTCGCGCTATTAGATTTTAATTTGCCCCAGGCTGAAACCCTAGCGGAGGAATTAGGCGGTATTGCTATCTCAGCAGATGTCACCGATTCAGAGTCCATAAAAATAGCAGTACAAAAAGCCGTTGATCATTGGGGCGGAATTCATGTTTGTGTCAATTGCGCTGGAATAGCCACTGCTGCTCGAATAGTAGCAAAAGAGGGGCCTACACCCTTGGAAGAATTCCAAAAAGTTATTCAAGTCAACTTAGTGGGCACGTTTAATGTTATGCGCCATGCCGCTGCCCAAATGATTAAACAACCCTCTCAAACAGACGATGGTGAGCGTGGAGTAATTATTAATACCGCTTCTATTGCTGCTGAAGAAGGCCAAGTAGGACAAGCGGCTTATAGTGCTTCAAAAGGTGGTGTGGCTGCTTTAACTTTACCTGCCGCAAGAGAATTCAGCCAGTTCGGAATACGAGTTATGGCGATTGCTCCCGGCATAGTCGACACCCCCATGATTGCCAAAATGCCCCAATCTGTTAGAGAGTCTTTAGCAGCAGCGATGCCATTCCCAAAGCGCTTGGCAAAACCT
>JAFEDN010000230.1 GCA_018241585.1 Pseudomonadota bacterium
AAAAATAAATCTTTCAATATTTCATGAGCTTATAGGTAATCTTTGCTTCAGCGGGAACTTCTGAGAGTCCTTAACCTAGAACTCTTTATGGTCACTCACCCAGTTATCTACTATCAATTCAAACAAAGACTATATAGACATATTCATTTGCTATCTGTATAAATAGCGGTTTTGATTTTCTCAAAATGACAGTACCAAGGAGTTATGAATGAAAGGTTTAAATTATCCCGAGATAAAAGCAGTCAGTCCCCAGCCTTTATCCGTTCTTTTTCCCTTGCCTTTTTTTCCTCAAGAGACCTGGCATGCTTACTGCACACGTTATAGATTGAGTACCGATCAAGTCCCTGCTATCAAGTTAATTTACTTTTCTAATAGGGGAGATTTAAAAAATTTAAGAGAAATAATAGAGCACCAACATATCAATGTTAACTCCCAAGTATTGCCAGGATTTGGCAATTTTAAACAAAGGGCAGCCTTACATTATGCCCAAAATTCCCAAATAGTAACTTATTTAGCTAGCAAAGGCGCTGATTTAAATCTTCGCGATGAAATAGGTAGATCGCCACTTATACGAGCTGTGCTGGATAACAATGAAGACGTGGTTAAGAGATTATTAGAATTAGGCGCCAAGCCGGATATAGAAGACAAGCTAGGCGAAACCGCTCAAACTTTAGCTGCGGGTATGGTCATGCAAGCTTGCTCAGTAAGGTCCTTTGCTTCTAATCTAAAAATGGAAGTATCCCAAGATATCTTATTGTGTCAATCTTGCCTTAAAATATTAAATAGAATGAATTTACTGTTAGAAAATAAAAAATTAGCAATGAAAAAAAACGAAACCAACCCTATCACTCCAAATAGTGAGATGGAAAGCCTTGTATCTATAATAGAAAAGATTCATCATTTGATTATCAAAATTGAACATTTACGAGAAAAAATAATCTCTAAAAACAATTTTGTAAATCTCTTAATATATAGATTTAGAGAAACCAATATTCCGGCGTTAATCGCCCAAGCACAATGGGATCGTGAGCAACAAACTTTGGAGCAAAAAAAGATATCTCAGACCTCAGCTAAGCCAATCGGTAACACCCAAGGGATAAATTTATCTGATAATCTATTTATTTTTTTACCTGAAGATAACAAAATATCTGCACATCAGCGTCAAAAAAGAAAACTAGAAACTCAAAAAGAGCTAACGTACTTCTCACCCTGAGCAGGGCCACTAACCCATTTTGTAGGGTGTAATTAAAACTGCGGTTTTATGCTGCTTTGAGGGCTCCAGTAATCCTGCCATCGATTATTTGCCCGGCAAACACAAAGATTAATCATGGATTTGGCGTTGTCTATCTTCCACCAAGCCCCTGCTATTTTTAATCGTTTCTGTAATACATATAATTGTTTTCCAGCCGTTTCAACGGATTCTAAAGTACCTGCAAAACAGGGCGTCTTTGAACCTTGGGCGTGTGCTAAACTTAAACGGGCTTCTTTCCAACAGACTTTTCGTCTTTTGCGTCGGTCTGTTGGCTCTGCTCCCTCCATTGCGGGTGGAATTTCCACAACCGGAATCATGCTTCCATCGCTTTCGCCAATCACCACTTCCGCGGGGGGTTGTTGTACCTGATAAATTTCTGATCAATCATTTGAGTAGCATGGTATTCAGTAATAATTCGAGCGGCGCTGTCAGGAACTTGAATTCCGTAATGTTCTACCAGTTTTGCATTGACTTGAGCAAAAGCATGATCTGCTCCAAAATCGCAGATGACCCTTTGTAAAGTTCGTGAATAACTGCGATGTTCGACTCCTGCCGATTCACTAAAAGGTCTCATCCGCGTACCCGTTTTATCCTGAAACCGGTAGACCTGCTCCTCCACTTCTATGTCTCCAAAAGAGGTGTGCCACCGGAGTTTTTTTTAACATCTTTGTGGGCTGACGGATGACGTTGTGAGAATTGGTTCGACTTGAAAACTGCCTGGGTCTGCGCCCAGGCTTCCAACGCTTCTTTATCCAGCTGACGTCCTTGAGCAAGCAGACGCTCTTCAGCATCGTCTGCCAGCTCAATCTCACCTGTGCTATTCTGTGCAATGTTTAATATCTGCTCGAAGCGGTGCTTTCAGCTTGGGAAAAGCCTCTAATTTTTCCCATAATTCCTTTGATGTGGTCATATTTTTACTCTCCAGGTATCGCTTTAACGGATAATCCTTAGCCCTTTTCCTTTCACAGACAACCACTTTTTACACCATTTCAGGAAAAATTAATAGATTGCTGTGTAACCACACTTTTAATGGCATCCATTCTATAACGTTACCTGCTTCAATGGGCCTCCTGGTGGGGCCGCACGGTCAGTCCTTTAACCGCTCTCGATTTGATTCGTTCCTGGGTCGCCTACACCCAGTCCCTTGAACCGGACTGGGTTTGGCTGGGAAAGGGTTGGCTACTGCGCTAGCCTCCCTTTATCCTATCCCCAGGCGATACGATGACATCTTGAGCTGGGACGCCAGCACCTCCAGCTGCTGGGTACGGGCTTTAGACAAGGATTGGAGAGCTTTTAGGTCGATTGAAGCAGTTCGCCTGTAGACTAACACAAACAATCCCATATTAAGACGTCCGAAAACGGGCTGCACTGACGTAGCACGCGCATAAGCAAACGACATCCCGCAAATCCCACCATTATACATCGCTGTGAACCAATTGGAACCTGGAAAATATTGAGATGTCATCATTCGCGGCAATTTTTCCTCGGTAAACGCAGGACAGGGATCAAATGATCTATCTTCCCGGCAGTATTCATTCACTACGTGTGCGGGCACTTCCCTCTGCGCACCTCCCACCACTTTACACCAATGATCTTTCGCTCGTTGATCATAATTCCAAACTTTCTCGGCATTATCCACATACACCTGTAACGCTCCAATCAACGGCTGCAAACTAAAATGTTTACCGTGCGATGTGCCTTTCGTTTCCAATACTTCAAACTGCTCCCTTTGCTGCTCTTCCGGTAAAT
>JAFEDN010000231.1 GCA_018241585.1 Pseudomonadota bacterium
ATAGATTACTGGAAAGCTGCTTGACATCGAAAGAGTCACGAGCAGTTTGGAGGGGTCTGTTGGAAAAGTGCTTGAGTTTAGCAGACTTAAGTAACTCGCTGCCAGCCTACCCTACTTCAGGCACGGTTCCTTGAGGAGCGAACTTCAGTAATGAAGTTCGCTTACTCGGCCTACCTATGGTGAAGCTATAAAAGGGTCACATCCATCCCCGTTTAGGTGACTAATTGGTCTAATAGCAACCCCTAGCTTGTTTCGATTATTTCGTTTGTGCTATAATTAACTAAGAGAAAAACTAACTAAAAGGGCTCTCAATATGACACATAAAGCTATTGAAACTGCTATTCCCTCTAAAAAAGATACCTCCTTGGCGATGCAATCTAGTCGAATATTGGCTACTCACGTTAAATCCACCCAAAATCCCAGTATTCAAATATTCATAGATGGAAAATCTAAAGAATCTGTTACTTTACCGGCTTCCGCCCTCCGTCTACTAGTCGATATCCTGGTACAAATGGCCGAAGGAAATGCTGTCAGCGTAATACCGATTCGTGCTGAATTAACCACTCAGGAAGCTGCAGAATTACTCAACGTTTCACGCCCGTATATGGTGACCCTGGCGGAAAATGGTGAAATACCTTATCGCAAAGTAGGCAGTCATCGGCGTATACTGGCTAAAGATGTGCTGGCATACAAAGTTAAAATCGATGAAGAACGTCTAAAAACACTAGCGGAATTATCAGAACAAGCGCAAAAATTAAAAATGGGCTATGAAGAATAAATTTTTATGGATCGACTAATTGCAATTTACGATTCTTGCGTGCTGTATCCTGCTCCGTTACGTGACTTACTTATGCATCTGGCATTGACTGATTTATTTCAAGCCAAGTGGACAGAGTCTATTCATCAGGAATGGATGAAAAATGTGCTTGCTAATCGCCCTGATTTGACTTTAAATCAATTACAACGTACTCGTGAGTTGATGGATAAGCATGTTCGGGATTGTATAGTCACCGAATACGAAACCTTAATTCCAACCTTATCCTTACCCGACTCTGATGATCACCATGTTTTGGCGGCGGCTATCTACGCCCAAGCCTCTGTTATAGTGACTTATAATCTAAAGGACTTTCCAATTAAATCAACCTCTGTGTACGGCATTGAAGCCTGGCATCCGGATGATTTTGTTTCTTATTTGATTGACATAGCTCCTGGCGCTGTCTATACTGCTATTCAAAAATTGAGAGCAAGCCTCAAAAACCCAATTATCGAGAGAAAACTTTACTTAGAGATATTGGAGCGTCAATCTTTGCCAAGAACCGTTACTAAGTTGAGAGAATTTTCTGAACTTCTTTAAAAGAGAGCCTTTAAAGGCATAGAATGGTTCCTTTAAAGATTGCGGAAATATTATTCTGATTTTAAAAATGGCGTATTTATTTTCACAAGATCACTGAAAACACTGCATTCATATTTTTCACCGATAGCTCTTAACTCTAAATTTAACTCCTCGACGCTTATTAAACTGCGTGACTTTTTTTTGATATTCCCTATATTTTTCATAAATCAAAAATAGTGCGATGGCTTCCCATAATTGATCATCGGTAACAGGGAAACAACTATATCCTTTTACTTTGCAATATTGTTTTATGGCTTTGTCTTTACTAATTAATATGTACTTTAAACAATGCACAAATCCCTCTGAGTCACGCCATATAAGGTGATATGGATTTCTGGATATTATTTTATTTTCTGAAAACATTTTGTTAAAAAAAGACGATATTCACGAAATGGATCATAGGGAAAAATTAGGTTCAAATTAGAATCTACTCCTGCAACTGAAAAATAATCGAAATCTTCTTCTTGTGGAATTAATCCTTTTTGTTGCTGCTGAGCGGTAAGTATCCAAACGCAAACGGACAATAGCGCCAGAAATCTTGATAAGCGAATCCTGCTCTCGGTGGACTGGAACGATTTAAATATTTAGCCATAATGTATCCTGCAATATGAAATTTTGTTAAATTTTTAAGGGATAACACCAAGCTGAATTTTTAGTTTGATATTACTTAGCCACTCAGCGCGATAGTGCTGAGCTAATTTATCGAACTGTTGACGGCTAAGGCCTGATTACTGAACAAGCTTTTCGAGAGAAATAGTCGAATTAATCCAGCCGAGTTGTGATGTGGCCACAATGGCAGCTTGGCTAACCCATTAACGAGTATGTTGCGATCCACATGAATATGGCGTGGGTTGCTTGAGTGGCTGGTTAATGATTCTTCAATACACTTTTCAACCGTTTCAATTGCATAATTTTGACAAATTGCAGTCCAGCAATTTAGTCTGAATGACTCTAAAATGACATTGGTGTCTACAAACACTCGAATTTTTGGCATATCCACTCTATCCTTATAATTCAAACGGTGCAGGAAGTGAGTGTTCAGTAAATAAGTCTGTAAGCTGAGACAGATCCATGCCCATTGTCTTCGCAGCCTTGCGGGCAGACAGCTTTCCACAATCAATTGCCCCGTGAAGCATAACGACAAAGCTAGATGAAAAACGCTTTAATGTACTTGGTACAGACGAACGTTGTCGCTCCTGCTTAAGTAAATTTAATATTTCATCATTAATCCATTTCAGATTATAGAGCCGCCAGGCTAGTGCTATAGGAGTAACACGAAGCTGCGCAGCAATCTCTACAAGATGTGCAATATTATTAATTTGGCGGCGATCTATAAATCGCTCCAATGAATTTTTGGGCATCAGTAACGCGGCAGCGAAATTGTCGGCCAGCTGTTCTATACGCTTTTTATGTATCGGTTGCTCATCAATAGAATTAGATTCACGATACGTTGGTTTCATTGCGTCCCAAGTTAATGCGTGAAATAATTCATGAGCTAAATCATAGAATCGTCGCGCTTCAGATTCATTACGATTAACCAGACGGTGTTGATATGATAAACACCTTTTGCTTTATCTTGATCTCCTTGATGCACG
>JAFEDN010000232.1 GCA_018241585.1 Pseudomonadota bacterium
TGTTACCTGCGAAACGCTTAATGGAATTCAAACTGATTGCTTTTTCATCGTCATTTTTAATTTCTAAATGTTCAAAATAATTTAATCCATTTTGTACAAACCATAAGATTCTTTCTAAATATTTATCTGTGATTTGCTCATCGCTACAGGTAAAAAGAATAGAAAATAAGCTTTCTAGTGCCTCTTTTACCGCTTTTCGGAAGTTGTCGCTATCCATTTGAGACGGGTTATAAAAATGAAGCTGATTTTTTAATTCAGTGATATCTAAATCGATTTCTGATTTATATTTGTCAATAGTTTGTTCATATTTTTTACAAACGGTAACATATTGGCGGATTCGATTTCTGTGATTAATGAAAGCCTCTAGTTCATTAGGATTAAAACCGTAAATTGGTAAGATCGAAATGGCAAAAGCTAACTTTTGTTCTAATTCAGGTACTTGGATGGAACCACTTTCTATGTTTAAAGATAATCGATCTAATTCAGAACATAATGGATTGAGTAGTTGTGTTTTTTGCTGAATTTTTATTTTAAAACCATTCAATTCATGGCATAGTGATGCTTTTCTAAATGTTAAGTATTCGTTATTACGCTGTTCTTTTGCTGTTTCACCCTCAGTTACTTGTTGTTGAATTTGGTTAGCAAGCTGTTCGTACAATTTTTGAGATTCGGCTTGCAATTTTTTATTAGTTTCGGCAACCTTATTTTTAGGTTCGGTTTTTACTTCTAAGTCTTCCTGAACTAAGACATGCTCTAAATCCTCTAAATTAGCGGAATAAGTGGCAATGTGATCATTCTGATTTGATATGGTTTTTTCTAATTCTTGTTGTTGTGCCTTGGATTTTGCTAATTCTGTTGCCAGTTCTTTTATTATTGCTTCATTAGTAGTACTGGTAATATTAGAATTTGGATTATAAGTACTATAAGTGGTTTTTTCAATTTTTTTGGGTAGATTTTCCGGAAGCAAGATTTTGTCTATAACAAGAGTATTAACTTGATAATAACTGTTACGGGCATTTTCCCTGGCAGCGCTGTATCTTATTACTTCAGAATTTGTATCTTCAACAAGTTGATACGTTTTTTCATACTCAGCAATTTTTTGATAAATGTTTTCCCGATTTTTAGTAATTATTACATTCAATTCTTCAATTTTTTTATTGGTGCTGATTAACTCATTTTTTAGCTTCTTTATTTCTTCTTGTTGTTGTTTTTCTTTTTCTGCTTCAAGGTTTCTTCTTGTGATCCGCTCTTGCTCTTCTTTTTCTTTCTGTATTTGCCTTCTAACACTTTCTTCCTGCAATCTTCTCGATTCTTCTGCAGAAATTTCTGGTTCATTAGTACGCGGAGGACTTTGATTAAATTCGCCTAGCTTTTTTTCTTTAATTTCAGTTGGCCGTTCACTAAGAACGGTTTTTGGTTTTGAAGAAGATGGCCTAATCTTTTTCCATCGAGAAGTATCTAATTTCTCAAGTGCTTCAATTGCTTTTCTTTTTACATTAGATGTGTTGTTTTGATCTAAGATAATAGAGGATTGATAGGTTACAAATTTCTCACGCTTTTTAGGAACTATGAGATTTTCAAATTTTGATTTGATTTTTAAATCATAAAGAATATTTAATAAAATAGATTCATGATACTTTATGCAAGCTTTTAAAAGATCATCAAGGGGGGTCGCAATTTCTATGGAAGTCCCAAAATTTTCATTTATTTTTTTGAATTGAATTTGGAAGTATTCTTCACATGCTTTTATGGTTGCTGCTCTTTTTTCTTCAGATTGAGCTTCTTGATACGCTCTAGAATAATAATTCCACTCTGGAATTAAGAAGTGCAATGCCTGAGCTACGCCATAGTGTCTTTCAAAATTTTCTGCTTGGTTGACAAGCACATGACGTGTTTCATTGTAGTAGGTTAGATAATCAGTAAAACAATCTTTCTCTTCCCCAAGTATTATCAGTTTCATAAGCTACCCTTTTGATTTGTTTAAATTTTTATCCTTGTTGAACTGTCTTTCCCCCGATTATAACAGAAAATAAATTCAAATCAAAGCTGTTTTTGTTCTCGGGACCCAACGGGCGCTGGATCAACAAAGTTGCTTGGATTTATGGCTGATAATACTTCAAAAAGTTATAATACAGTCCTTAAAATTGTATTTATAAATTATAGTAGGGTCCTAATTATGAGACTATTTCGAGATTTTATTCAAATGCTTAATAGGGAGTTATCGCAAGAGCCGGAATCGAAAGCAGAAATTCAACTTTTTGAGCAAAAAGTTCATGGTGGCGCTGTAATTTTGAGGTCAACACGAACCAATCTTCAACTACAACGAGACATACAATTTCAAGATTTAGCGTCTTATTGTTCTTTGAAACCGATTCCACAGACCCTTCTGATTGACGGTGAAGATGATCGAATATTTTATTTAATGCCGGTTCGTATGTCGTCGTCTTTGCTGATAGCGCCGACTCTCTTTATTATCCTAGATGTTACTCATATTGAAAGGCACAAACAGGAACGTTGTGTTAAGTCCTGGGTCAATTTATTAACGAATCATCGCTCGCAGATAAAAATAACAATAAACCTGTCCTGCGCCAACGCTTATCATTGGTTGATTGAAGTATTAAAAGACATCGTGCCGAGTGGATTTTGTACACTGTCGATTTGTTTGATTGGTAGCGATCTAGTGGACTCTGTAGATTATTTGACTTTTTTTGATGCATTAACGACTCTATCTGAAAGCGTCGTTGAGCTAACGCTTAAGGAAACGATGTTTCCACAGTTAATCGATCACGTAAATAAGTTAATATCCGGATTAAATTGCTTGGAAATGCTCAATGTTTTATCCCTTAGCCAATCGATTCCCGCTACATTCTTGGCAATAATAGCAAAATTTCCCATATTAAAAAAAATTGAAGTTAATGCACACAATATTGTCATGTCTTCAGTCTTATCTCAACTAACACTGATTATGGAG
>JAFEDN010000233.1 GCA_018241585.1 Pseudomonadota bacterium
CCTTTCTCGCAATTTTATCTCTAATTTGAAGGTCCAAAGATTGTATCTGCTCGTTGATTCGTATTTGTAATTGTTGATCCGCATGGAATTTTCTTTCCTGAGTAAAATTTTCATTAAATTGATATACGGTAAATGTAAGACTGAATATAGAAATGATTGAAGAAAAAATCGTAATCATCCAGGCATGATTCCGAGTTGCTTTCTTTTCTTGCTTTTCAGTTATAATTCTTTTGTTAGCTTCTTCATTAAATTTTGAAATAGTATTAGATACCAAATCTAATGCTTGCGCCACTATACCTAAATCATTTCGTGTAGAATTTGACTCATTAATTATTTCTTGATTATTTTTAGTTTCTTCTATATCGTTTTTCATATTATTCCCTTTTTTCGATTTTTATTTTTTTCATTATTTTTTAGAAATATTATTCTTGTTGCTACAATTACCTCTTAAGAAATTCTTAAATTGCTTGGCTGCCTTTTTCCACGAAAGAGCGTGCTTTATAGAAACTTCAAAATTACCTTGGAGAGTTAATAGTTGATCAGCCATATCGCTGCCATGGATAATCAGAAAGCAGAAATTGAGATAGTCTTCCTCAATCAGAGTTAAACACCTGAATTTTTCTGCTTCTTGGATTAAGCTCAATAGCTTTTGAACGCTAACGCCGACAGATTCCCGATTTTCCAAGGCTTTAAAACTTTGGTGGTGAGACATTGCTAATATCTCTTGGAAATGCATTAATTCTTGTGCTAAAGACCGAATAGTACTTAAATATTTATTTCTTTTCATGGACTTACCTCTTATATTGTTATTACATCTTTTCAGATTTCCATGAACTCCTATCCAACTGTGTATTATTTAAACATTTTTTGTTCAAAAATTATGCACTCTTTTTGCTATTCAATCTGTAGGAAAATTTAGAAATCATCTTTATTATTTGTTTGATTTCTAAGACAATATTTTTAATCTTCTATTTGGGGTCTCTTCAGTTTACTGAAAATATGAATATTTTACTTGATTAATAATAAATCGAAATTTTCCTACAAAATAATCATTAATTAGGTTTGGATAAATTTAAATAAAGATATGAAGTAACAAATCGCTTAGCCATGAAAAGGGTTCTACTTTAAGTTTTTCATTACAGGTAAGTGCTGGAGCGGAGCAGGTTTGTCTACCGTTAATAACGATATTAATTTCCGAATATGAATAATTTATTTTATTAATGGCCTATCGAGATTTTCCTACATACATTCCGCAGTGGATATGTTTAAATAATTCATAAAATAGCCATACAGAAAAATAATCACAAGGAAAAGTAATGTCAATATATCTTAACATTCCCGGAATCCCCGGCTCCACTTCTGCCAAAGGTTATCAGCAATGGATGCCCGTCTGTGCTGTCAACTGGGGTTTAGATCGTTCGATCAATACCGTTCCCGGCAAAACCATTGACCGCATTCGCTCCAGCGCAATCGGATATGAAATCGAAATCATTAAAGAGCTTGATCAATCCTCACCGTTGCTGTTTAGTCAACTTTCTGGAGGGAAAGCCATCCCAGAAGTGCAAATACATGCTTGCTATGCCAGCAATGAAGGATTTTTGCCTTATCTGCAGTATAACCTAAAGAATGTTCTTATTAGTGAATACTATACTTATCTAGATGAAGATAACCACCAAGAACTCATTGCTCTTAACTATACCGAACTGGAAATAGGTTATACTCAATATGATTCTCACCAACAGCCCACTAATAGTTACCGAGTTTGCCGACTGATTGGCTGCTGCCCTGGTCCTGCTACTTATATTCGGCGACAAATCCAAAAAAGAACTCAGGAGGGGTTTGAACTCTTTGTTGCTACTGTCTTCGGCGAAATGGCCGGAGTACGCCGTTCACCTGAAATCGCCTGGCAAGCTGTCGGTTCAGTTATTATCAATAGGGTGAGCAGAGGCATCTGGTGGAGATACCCTACCCCGGAAGCAATTATTAAACATACCGGTTTCGATGCTTATCTCAATCTTCACAAAATAAAGAATTGGAATGATAAAAATTTCTTCCAGACTTCACCTGTTAAAGGCCACGAACAATTTGTTAAGGCTTGGGCTTTTTTTCACAAAGAAAATATTAATAAAGAAAATCCAATGAATGAAAAAGAAATAAGATTATTAGGAAGGATGAAGGAAATACTTAAACCTATTTACTATAATAATGTCGTTATTACCAAAGCCAACTTTTACTACAGCCCAGGGGGAATGCATGGTAAAACACCTTCTTTTTTAGCAGGTATAGATAATCCGGACCAATATAAAATATATTTAACTGGGTTGGACGAAAATGAAATTGTTTTGTATTATATACCGACTAGAGTATCCAGAAGGGCTGGTGATCGATTAAAGAAAAAACACCAATGAAAAA
The DNA here is from genome assembly GCA_018241585.1 of Pseudomonadota bacterium. Classification (GTDB taxonomy): domain Bacteria; phylum Pseudomonadota; class Gammaproteobacteria; order Coxiellales; family Coxiellaceae; genus JAFEDN01. The sequence continues at coordinate 2,413 of JAFEDN010000233.1, forward strand.
AATATTAATTCTTCCTCATCTTCTTTTAATGTTCATTTTTTTTACTTCACAAGCTCTCGCATATCAATTCCTACGACAAGGTAATTATGACTATTTACAAATAAAAAACAGTAAAAATTCCACTGAAATTTATATAAAAAATTACACAGGAAAATCTTTTCTAATATACAAATCGAATTTTATTTTTCCTGAAAATGCAGTGATAAGCGCGATGAAAGAAAAAAATGAAGATATCATTTGGTTAGATTTTGATTGCAGTAAAACCAATTCTCTCGTTTCCTGCAGCCGTTTTTTTAATCGTCGCACCAATCAAATGAGCGAAATTTATAAAGATTTGTTAAGTTACAATCAGAAAGAAAATGTAATAGCCAATTACCTCAAGCATAACAACTTGGTAATACTTACTCCTTTATTTAAAAAATGTACTCATCCACTAATTTATAAAATTAACCTTTATCCTAATACAGATTTTGGGGTCAAAACTCAGTTTTTGAACAACGGCAACTTACAATTAGATTATGTTGATTCAAATAATAATCCAGTGCTTAAAT
>JAFEDN010000234.1 GCA_018241585.1 Pseudomonadota bacterium
CTTACTAAAAACTGATCAAGCATGTTACGCATAAGGAATATTTCAGGGACGACTACATACAGTCGCCGCTGCGGGAAATCAAAACCATGCGTTACGACTGATTCTGGCAGGTGCGGAGGTTAATCAGCCCAACAGTAGAGGTTCTACTCCATTACATCACGCTGCGGTAAGCAACCGGTTTCACATGGCCAACACCTTAGCAAATGCTGGGGCAAACGTTAAGACTAAAAATAAAGATGGGCTAAGCGCTTTTGGCATATTTTCAATAAAATATGGCAAAGAAAATGCTAGGCGAATTTTTGCTGACGGCAATGCTCCTAGTTTTGGTCAAGATAAACCGACTCTAAAATTAGGTAGATAAAGCAGTTTAGCTATACTGCGGCCACGGATGACTTTGGGACGAGCGCCTCTAGTTTCTGCTAAAAATTACTGGCGAGTGGCATTCCGCCTCGCGATGTAGCTGAAAATCTCAATATTTCCATTCCAACACTTTATCATTGGGTTCCGGCTTCATTGCTTTCTTTAGTCTCGTTGCCATGATTTACTCGGTAAGTTTGAACGGGTATTTTTGGAACAGCTCTTTTTATTAATGGAAAATCTTCTTTATTCTCATTATAAATAACTATCTTTACTTGCTGACGGCCAATAATATAATAAATTCTACCTAAGTAGGTTAATCTATGGGGCAGTAATGTAAAATCAAAACGATTTCCCGCTGAAAAAGTCAGTTTAACCCCCAATGCTCCATCCAGAGTATACAAGCCCGCGGGCAATTCGAGTACTTCAATTCCTTTATTTGAAGGCTTATCAGAACAATGCATAGGGATAATAAATTGATGGTTTGTTTGAACATTTTTAAAATAGATAGACGCTCTATCAATAGGAGACCATAAATAGAGACATTGAACGGAAAAAGCAACCAGGGCAGTTTGTTGGTTTGACTGATTAAATTGAAATTCTGATGGCGGCGTGGGTGCTAATTCCTGATGACAGCCAGTAAGAGTAGTTATTAGCAATAAACCGATTAATTTTAAATAACGATTAGCCATCATCATTCCATTTTAGGAGAGGGTTTCTGCGCGTCAATCTTGACCAAAGACGATGAAACAATCACTTGTTTCATGCGGGCAATTTTTTCTTTGCTTACTTCACTGGGGTGAAATGAGTACATAATTCCATATTGCTCATCTGGACGATTAAATATTTTCAATATCCAGGAAGATTCCCCATAGAGATCATTTTTACATCCGATACCTGTTCCATAGGCTGCGACATCATTGGCATTTTTAGAAATAATTTCATGACTACTTGATTTACATAATTTTCTGGCCGCGTCAATTTCCTCTTGAAGTGGACCCAATGGCGGCAGGTTTGCTGATTTATCTGATCTATAAATGATAATCAGTTTTTCTTTCTTGGGGTCTTGCAAGGCGGGTAGAGAAGGTAAAAAGACTTTGTTATATCCATTGCTCAAAGATTGCATATCCACCATTTCCCAGCCAGATTCATCAAATTTAATGGTATATTTTGGTGGCATAGGCGTAAACGTTTGGCACGCAGATAGCGATAAAAGAACAGTCAGTATCAAGAATTTCAGACTATCCCATTTATTTAAAATTAATTTCCTCATAAATATCCTTTTTAGCAATATCAGATTATCTTAACCTTATAAAAAATTCTAGCGACCTCAAAAGCTCATCTATCCTTCACGTCGGCCATTAAAATGACCAGCAGCATATTCATGCAGGACACTAGCAATAAAGGTCTGATAAGGCAATCCCTTATAGGCCGCCTTCTGTTTTAGACGCGCTAAATCATTCCCAGAAATGCGAATATTAACCCGCTTATCTTTACGAAAATAATTCACAGCGGCTTCTTTTGCAAACTCAAGTTCTTCTTTTAAGTTATCAACGCTTTTTAACTTACCTTTGGTAATGGCTAGATCAACAGCGTCGCTGATCTCCTGTTCTTCTTGATCTAAGTCAACATTAAAAATATCATTATTTTTCTTTGTTTTTTTCTTTTTCATAACGACCTCTTCTTATTAAATACTGATTAGTTAATTTTCGATGAGGAAAGATGGTCTTTAGAAAGACGGTATTTTCATCTTTCCTAACGAAAGGAACCAGGTAGACATAATTGTTCATGTTAAGCACATACATTTTTTGATTGGCGTACTTTGCAGGGTAGGGATGAGGCACTATATCTAAAACCCCGCCCTCATTTATCGCTGCAATCACTTCCTCAAAGCTAATACCTCGCTCTTTTATCAATTTCTGATTCTTCTCGGCTGAGAAATCGTATTGTTGCTGTTTTTCTACCATAGCTAAACATGGCACAATGTGTGCATTTTGTCAACTAGGAGTAGTATTGTGTAATATCGGCCATTCAATCATGAGGTAGAAAAGCCGCTTATCCCTCTCTATAATAGCGCCGAGTCAATCAATTCAAGGATAGAACCTTGCCAATTTACATGTTCATACCCGGTATTTCGGGTTCAACTACTGCTCAAGAATATAATCAATGGACCCCCTTATCTTCCGTTGGCAATAGACACCGTACCCGGACGAGCGACCGACCGCATCCGCTCTACTGCTCTCGGCACAGAAATGGAAATCACTAAACCACTCGATCAAAGCTCGCCGCTATTATTCAGTCAGGTTTGCGAAGGACCTGTTATCCCGGAAGTCAAAATTGATGGTTGTCGCGCCGCTACAGACGGGTTAGTCACCTACCTGCAATTGTACTCAGTAATGTTCTTTTAAGTGAATATTGCGCCTTTTGCGATGCCGATAATGGCCATTCTGAGTTCATTACCCTGAATTTTACGGATATCGAAATCAGCTTTATTTTGTATGACTCGCATGATACACCCACCTCAACCGCCAGAGCGCAAGCCGCAGTGGGCTGCCAACCTAGTCTGGCAACACACGTCAGACGACAAATTCAAGCTCGAAC
>JAFEDN010000235.1 GCA_018241585.1 Pseudomonadota bacterium
CAAGAATTTCATTCATCATGCTAATCGCTCGCCGCTGTTTCCAACGAGTGTCGGCGGGGGCGCACAAGACGCGCTGGTGTTAAAAGCTATGACTATGGCTTTGAATCTTTATATGATAGATTAGCCACCAGCGGTCAATACCCAACCTTAATAAAGAACATGGAAAATATCATAGTCAGACAAAAATTACTCTTGTAGGCCAACCGAATCATGTTCAATGAACTTCAGTTACTCAAAGCAACTACGTAAGGTGAGTTACTAATTTTTTAGTGAATAAAATTTTTAGATATCCTGTAACAATGTAAACTACAGGGGAATTGTTTAATAAGCACACCACTTTTTGTTTTTGAATAACCCTCGCATCCGACCATTTGATCTCATAAGCCCATTTCAGTTTGAAATTATCATCCAGGCCAAAATATCAACCTCTCCCCGCTTCCAACGAGCATAATGAATCATTTTCATTTTTTTTGTAGTGAAACCATTGGCTAAAAATCGCAGTTTCAGCCAACATACCCATGATATTAGGATCAGGATTTTCCCTACGAATTGGAGTGAACAAAGCTGCACGCATGCATGGGTTAATCAAATAAACTTTAAACTGCCTTTGTTTTTGAAAATGTTTAGCATGATCATCTACTCTCGCACTTGCACAATTAAAAATGCAGCTTCTAATTTTAATCTGAGATATTCTGCAAAAGTCAAGGGAGGCAAAATAAAATCTGTAAAACGACCAGCGCCAGATTCCTGACTTTTTCTTCTTAAAGCAGCAGCTGAACCCGAAGCAACAAATTTAACCTGCCGATGTACGTCAACTAAATTTTTTAAGTGAACTTCCCAATTTTTGAGATATTGAATCTCATCAAAAAAAACATAAACTTCATCTTCTTTTTGAATTTTTTGATAACAGAAGTTCGTACAGATTCTGTAAAGGCATATTAACAAGAATAGGAGTATCTAATGATACAAAAAAAATTCTTTTGGGATTTACACCTGATTTTATTAACTTATAAATTGATTGGTAAAGAATAACCGTTTTACCAACACGACGCTGCCCCATCATAATGACAGCTCGATGAATATTAACCTGAGTAATCAAGGAAAAGAAATCACTAAAATAGTCTCTTAGAGGAAAATTATTATAAATCATTTTTTGAAAGTCAGATCCTTCCAAGGATTCTCTACCTTTAAACGAGCCAGAACAGCCTCTTCCGATATATTTAACATAAAACTCAAATTAATTTTCTTTGTCCATTATGATAAGTCAACTTATCTTATTGGGCAATATTGAAATACTTTTTGATTTAAAACAAAAATTATATGTCCAATAAGATTAAAACAAAGTGATACCGCTTCTGTTAAGAGCAGCTGATGTTTTATCAGTCAGTCAGAAAAATTATTTAAAAATAATAGGTTAGAGTACAAAAATACGGCTTGTTACACGTGTTACACCGGTAACACCGAAAAAATGGGCTACAGGTAATTTTCAATGTCCAGCGCCCCATGAAAGACACCAATGATATCTAATGTCTGCCCGGCTTTATTTATAAAATAGGCAATGCGATAATGACCGTACAATAAAATACGGATTTGGCTGTCTCCTTCGTCGCGATATTTATAGCCAATCTCAGGGAAATGTTTTAAGGTCTCTACTTTTTTGTAAATCTCAGCCACTACTCTTTGCGCGGCGATAGGGTTATTTTGAGCAATATAATCATGTATATCCCGTAACCACCTTTCGGCTTCCCATGTCCATCTTATCTCTGCCATGCGCGAATACGATGCTCCATGTCTTGATGGCTGATCATACGGCCTTTTTTAACATCTTCCATACCCCGTTCAATCATGCGTTCAAACGATAATTCCCGCATAATTTCTTCATAAGAAGCATCTTCCGGCTGAGCGGCAATGATTTGGGCCATGATGTCTTTAGCATTTTGTGATTGCATAAAACAATCCTTTAGAGGTTTTTAAATCGATCAAATTAGTTACTTTCCTAATTTTAAATGAAAGTTGATTAAGGCGCAAATTGACGGACGTTTCGGACCTAGGGACTTCTGCTAAGGTACCTAATAAGGGGGAGTCTCCACCTGCCTAGGGTTCCTTGGGCATTAAGGCAGAGACTTCACGGAAGCATCCCGGCGCAGTGCTATCAACACCGCAACCAGGACTAACCAAACCAACTAACTTACGGAGTTGATATGGCTAAAAGTAGCCTATCTGAAATTGCATCGTTTGTCCTACCTTCGCATCGAGGTTTAACGCCTCTGGAAATCATTCAAGACTGTATTGAAAAAATACAACTGCTGTCCGCCCTTGGCATCAGTCATCATGAGGAAATCGAGCGGACGCAATGTCTGCATCTACTCTCCCTGCTTGATGATTGGAACGCCATTGCCAAACACCAACTTAAAACGGTGATGGCGTCCAAAAAGTGTTATGCAATCCTTCTTCTAGGGAACTTTAACCTCTAGCCCAGCTTAAATGGGTATTAATTGAAATCCTAATGCTTTGGCTTTTTTTTCTATACTTTTAATGATTCGACCGTGATACTGTTGATTATAATAATCTTCCCCTGGGTCTTGGTATGTTTTTTGATCTTTTAGCAACCTGTAAATCAGTCGCGCAATTTTGTAAGCCGTTGCGGTAATTGCTTTAGGTGCGCCTAATCGTGTTTTTTGCCGTCGAAAAAAAGCACCCACAGCAGACGGGCTTCGATGTAATGAACTGGCGGCCATACGCAATCATGTCGCTGCACGATTCGATGAAGGTTTTGTTTTCCCACTGACTCTTTTCCCTCCCGATATTTTTGTACCAGGCGCTAACCCTAGCCAGGAACCAAAATGCTTCGCACTGGGCCAACGGTTCATGTCTAATCCAATTTTAGACAGAATCCTCAATACTGAATGAGTACCCAACCCATCTATTCTGGTTAAATCCACACCCGTCATTTGT
>JAFEDN010000236.1 GCA_018241585.1 Pseudomonadota bacterium
ATTACTGAGTTCCGGCTTTGCCGGAACTCAGTATCCAAACCAGGAAGCAGCTCCCGCTTCAGCGGGAGCTGCTGTCCCTAGGTTTTATAACTTGCATTTTGCCGGTATAATTTAGCCATGAATAAATCCACCAACAAACCGCTGATACTAGTCGATGGTTCTTCTTATTTGTTCCGTGCATTCCATGCCTTACCGCCCTTGGCGAATGCTAAGGGTATGCCTACCGGCGCGATTTACGGCGTTTTAAATATGTTACGGAGGCTGTTAAAGGATTATGAGCCTGAGCATATAGCTGTGGTTTTCGATTCAAAGTCTAAAAACTTCAGACACCAATTGTATCCTGCTTATAAAGCTAACCGGACTGTGATGCCTGACGAGTTGCAGGTCCAAATACAACCTTTGTTTACAGCTATTCGCGCTTTAGGTTTGCCATTAATTATCATGGAAGGTATTGAAGCCGATGATATTATTGCCACTTTTGCTGTCCAGGCACAGCGGCAAGGACAGTCGGTGCTCATTTCAACCGGAGACAAAGATTTAGCGCAGCTGGTTAATTCTAAAGTCACGTTGATTAATACCATGTCTCAGCAAATTTTAGATGAGCCGGGGGTGGTTTCAAAGTTCGGAGTGAGTCCAAAACAGATCGTCGATTACCTTTCTTTGGTAGGAGATAGCGTCGATAATATTCCAGGTGTACCCAATGTTGGCCCAAAAACAGCGGCTAATTGGCTGAAGCAATATGCTTCTTTAGATAATATCATTGAAAATGCAGATAAAATCCCGGGTAAGGTTGGTGAAAATCTTCGAAGTAATATCCAACAAATCCTGTTGGGTAAGGAATTAGCTACCGTTAAAACAGATATTCCGTTACCTCAAAGTTGGCTGGAAATGACCACTCCCAATCTTCCTGACAATGAGCAGTTACGAGCTTTATTTACCGAATTAGAATTTAAAACCTGGCTAGAAGACCTAGCTGCTCCGGTGAATCAGCCGATTGAAAGGTTGATTTATGAAACCGTGGTCGACCCCAATGAATTAGCAATTTGGATAAAAAAATTAAAACAAACTAGTTCTTTTGCTTTATGCACTTTTAGTACAGAATTGGATCAATCCAGAGATCAGTTAATTGGGATATCTTTGGCAATTTGGAAAGAGCCGGCAATTTATATCCCTTTAGCCCACGACCTAGGCGGAACACCCATTTTGCAATTAGATCGAGAATGGGTTTTGCAGCAGTTAGCTCCGATTCTGAATGACCCGCAGAAAATTATTTTTGGTCATCATCTAAAAAAAGATTTGGAACTGTTGGGTAATTATGGCGTCTCAGTCAAAGCCGGGCTTTGGGATGTTTTATTAGCTTCTTACCTGTTAGATAGCAGCGCCAGCCGCCATGATTTAGACATTCTAGCTTTAAAATTTTTATCCCGTCAGATTTTAAATTTGGAGCAAGTAGCCGGGAAAGGAGCCAAGCAGCTGCCTTTTAACCATGTTCCGTTGGATCAAGCAGCCTGTTTTGCCGCGCAAAATGCCGATACCATATTGCGGCTGCAGTTATTTTTAATAAAAAAATTAGAGGAAATACCAGAATTATTAAAGCTGTTTTCGTCGATCGATATTCCTTTATTGCGTGTCCTGGTCAAGATGGAACTATACGGGGTGCTGATTGATGCTGATAAGTTAACCCAACAAAGCAAGGAATTATCAAAAGAAATTCAATCATTAGAAAGACAAGTTTATGATTTGGCAGACCAAGAGTTCAATTTAGGGTCTCCTAAACAATTGCAGGAGATTTTATTTGATAAATTAAAATTACCGATATTAAAAAAAACGCCCACCGGCCAACCTTCTACTGCTGAAGAAGTCTTGCAAGAATTAGCTTTTAATTACCCGATTCCTGATTTAATTTTAAAATTCCGTAGACTGTGTAAATTAAAATCGACTTATACCGATAAATTACCAGAGGAAATTAAGCCAAAAACTGGTAGAATTCATACTTCATATCATCAAACGGTCACCAGCACTGGGCGGTTATCTTCCACTGATCCCAACTTACAAAACATCCCCATTCGGTCAGAAGAAGGCCGAAAAATCCGCCAAGCTTTTGTTGCACCTTCTGGAAGCAGGATTATGGCTGCTGATTATTCTCAAATAGAATTAAGGATCATGGCGCATTTATCCCAAGATTGTGGTTTGCTAGCTGCTTTCGCACATGGCTTAGATATCCATCGAGCTACTGCTGCAGAAGTCTATGGGGTTGAGCTAACGGAGGTAACGGCAAATCAACGTAGAAACGCTAAGGCCATTAACTTTGGGCTGATGTATGGTATGTCCAGCTATGGTTTAGGTCAGCAACTGGGAATTACCCGGGAAGAAGCGCAGCAACATATCGATGTTTATTTCAAGCGTTACCCAAAAGTTCGTGAATACATGGATCAAGCTAGAGTGTTAGCTGCCAAGCAGGGGTATGTCAAAACTTTGCTGGGCAGAAGGGTGCATGTGGCTGATATCAAAGCTAGTAATCAAATTCGCAGGCAGGCAGCAGAGCGTCAAGCGATTAATGCGCCACTACAGGGAACAGCTGCAGACATGATCAAAATGGCCATGATTGCCATTGACCGTTGGTTGACAAAAAACAATAGCCAGGCTCATATGCTGATGCAAGTACACGATGAATTAATATTTGAAGTCCCGGCCAATGAGCTGCCTGAACTTGAAAAAACGGTACGCCATTGCATGGAGGGAGTAATCGAATTAAGTGTACCTCTTGTGGTAGATATTGGCATAGGAGACAACTGGGATCAAGCGCATTAGCTGATTCCACCTCATCCTCTGGTTGTTGAGACTGGAGGAGCCAGGTTGCAGCGTCTATATAACTTTCTGTAATTAATGAGTATAGATTTAAGCACTGGATTATTATTTGAATCAACATAATCTAATTGTAAGTTGCCGTT
>JAFEDN010000237.1 GCA_018241585.1 Pseudomonadota bacterium
AGTCTTTCCCACTTGGCGTGCACCCCTAAGGATTAGAGGATTATGTACAGTATCCAATTGCCATTGTTCAAGGTAGGTGAGTAAAGTTCTTTTCATTTAAAAACAATAAATTGAATAATATATATTAAATTACCCAGTATTTTTGACAAACTTTGTCAAAAATACTGGGTAATATTATACAATCAATGTTAAAAATTTACCAATGTTCTATCGATATTGAGTAACCATTCCCATCTACCTTGTGAGCGGTTATTGGTTCTGTACCTAAAACAATTTCCATTGCATCTTCAATAGCCTCTTTTAACCAGTGGTCAATGGCGCCGTAGCTGACGCCAGCCATACTCTTTGATCATCTTCTAAATCATCAATCAATAATTCATAGATTTGTTGATGATATTGGTCAATCCAAGCGATTTCATTCGCACTCAGCAAATTGATATCAATTAAATTGCGTGCATAAGGCACTTTGGTTAAATCTTCAAAGGTGTAGAAGTGATCCTGCTGCTGAATGATTGCGCATAAGTTTTCAATGCGAATACCATATTGATCGGTAAAATAAATTCCCGGTTCATTACTCACAATCATTGACGGTTCTAAAGGAATTTTGCTGTAACCCGGCGAGATACGTTGAGGACCTTCATGCACACATAAATAACAGCCGACCCCATGGCCGGTGCCATGACCATAATTCAGTCGCTTCTGCCACAAAGGATGTCTTGCTATGGCGTCTAAATGTTCACCGCATGTGCCGGCTGGGAAAAGAGTATGACGTAATGCTAAATGACCTTTCAGCACCAGAGTATAATGGGTTATTTGCTCTTGGGTAGGTAATCCCAAATGAATGGTACGGGTAATATCTGTTGTCCCTTGCCCATACTGACCACCGGAATCAATTAGATACAAATTACTATCATCGATAACCCGGCTGGTGGTTTCTGTGGCCCGATAATGTATGATGGCGCCATTGCTGGCGAAGCCACTGATAGTTGCAAAACTGAGGTCTAAGCATTCCGGGTCTTGGCGGCGAAACAGTTCAAGCTGATCTGCTGCAGATATTTCAGTCACGCCTGAGGGCCAAGTATTTTCCAGCCAATGCAGAAATTTAACCACAGCTAATGCATCGCGCCGATGGGCTTCATGCATATTGGCCAGTTCGGTTGGATTTTTTTTAGCTTTCATCATGATAACTGGAGAAGATTCATACCACAATGCCGCTTGTTTAAGTTGTTGAATCAGCCACCAACTAGCGCTGTTAGGATCGATCCATACCGTTCCTTGAAGTTGATTCAGTGCAGCAGCAAAATCTTCGTAAGGTTGTAGTTCCACCCCTTGAGATTGTAAATACCATTTTTCTGCGGCAGGAACTTTTTTATGGTTAATAAACACAATGGCTTTTTTATCGGTAATAATTGCATAACAAATCGGCAGTGGATTGTACTCTATGTCATTGCCGCGAATATTAAACAGCCAGGCAATTGAATCCAGCAAGGTAAGCACATGAGCCTGCATTTTCTTTTCTGCCATTATGCTGCGTAAATCATTAATTTTGTTTTGCGCAGGCAAGCCGGCGAACTTTAATGGGTAAACACGTATCGGTTTTTCAGATATTGGTGGTTGATTGGTCCATATTTGATCGACTAAATTGGGCTCAACCGCAACTAATGCTCCTTGCACATTGGCCAGCGCCTCCTGCCATTGCTGTGCTTGAGTAATGGTTAACAACTGCGGATCAACCCCAACAGTTTTGTTTTGGCAATGGGTGGTAAACCAGAGGTGCAGGGGAGGGCTGCCTTGAGCCTGTTTCATCAGTTGATAATAATGTGAATCGAGTTGGTGTTCTGCCTGAAGGAAATAGCGGGAATCGGTCCAAAGGTAAGCTTGTTCCCTGCCAATCAACGCATCACCGGCTGACCCAGTAAAGTCAGTGAGCCATGCTCTGCGTTGCCAGCAATCAGGCACGTATTCATTGTTGTGAGCATCTCTTGCCGGAACAAAATAGTAATCCAATTGTTGCTCAGCCATAATTTGCCGCAAAGCAGATAATTTTTCTTTTGTGTTGTTCATAAGGCTAAATCTAACAGATCATCTATAATTAGGCTACGGCTATTTTCGCTTTGCGAAAATAGCCCCCTGGTTCTTATCTGGAGCTCTGGCAAAGCCAGAACTCCGGATGAAGGGAAGGGCGCTCCGTTCTCCTCTCCCTTCCGATCCCTCATCGGGATAGGGATATGGGTAATTGGGATTTGGTCAGGATTTTGTTAAGATGGTGCTATGTTAAGGATCTTATTAACGAACGATGATGGGGTTTATGCTAAAGGGTTATCCGTTTTAGCTGATACCCTAAATGAAATTGGCCAAATTCACGTTGTTGCACCTGACCGAAATCGTAGTGGAGCCAGTAATTCTTTAACATTGACCGTTCCGATGAGAGTAAAATACCTCGAAAATGAGATGATCAGTGTTGAAGGAACGCCCACAGATTGTGTACATGTTGCTATTACCGGGCTATTAAAAAAAATGCCAGATATGGTAGTTTCCGGAATAAATGCTGGAGCCAATTTAGGAGATGATGTTTGGTATTCAGGCACGGTGGCGGCTGCTATGGAAGGCCGTTTTTTGGGTTTTCCTGCAATTGCCGTTTCGCTGGTGGGCGAACTGCAACAACATTATACTACCGCCGCTATGGTCATTTACAAAATAATCGAAAGATTGCAGGTTGCGCCGCTTCCGAAAGCAACTATATTAAATATAAATGTGCCGGATATTCCTTACAACGATCTGCAAGGATTTGAAGTCACTCGGCTGGGGACGCGGCATGGTGCTGAACCGACCATAAAACAGTTAGACCCTCGAGGTCATCCGGTTTATTGGGTTGGACCCGCAGGAGCTGCTGCTGATGCAGGCCCTGGTACAGATTTTGCTGCTGTTTCTGAGGGGC
>JAFEDN010000238.1 GCA_018241585.1 Pseudomonadota bacterium
AGATTTTCATTATTAGGGGTGATGCGGCACAAGCTCATCATGACTGGTTGAGAATGGCGTATTCCTTTACTATAAGATCATCTAGATTTTTTTAATGATATTTTTTTTAAAAAAATAATCGTTTATTCCCCCATTTCTAATTTGTCCATCAGTCACTTCAGCCCAAATTTCAGTACCATCCGGTTGGATGGCTGTCTGTATAAATATCTTTATTGGTATTAGCATATATTCCTGTTAAGTTGATTTGATTTCCTTACAATTTGGGAGTATAATTCCCAAATTGTAAGGAATCTTTATGGAACGGGCAGAATTTCTACAATTAATCATTGATGCTTTTAAAGTTGTACCTATTACAGCAATTTTAGGTCCCCGGCAATGTGGCAAAACCACTTTAGCAAAGGAGTATGCTAAACAACAGAGCATACCTGCTGTCAATTATTTTGACCTCGAGGACCCTGTCGATCGTGACAGATTAATCCCAAACCCCAAGCTTGCCTTAGAGAGCCTTAAAGGTCTTATTGTTATTGATGAAATCCATTATGCTCCGGAGATTTTTCAGTTACTTAGAGTTCTAGTTGATAATCATAAAGACCAACAATACCTTATTTTAGGAAGCGCCTCTCAAGATTTAATTAATCAGTCATCGGAAACCCTAGCAGGTCGTATTTCTTTTATAGAAATTACCCCATTTAACTTAACAGAAACCCAAGAATCTGCGCATTTGTGGATAAAAGGCGGATTCCCTCGATCTTATTTGGCTCAAAATGATGAACAAAGCTTCTTTTGGCGAAAAAACTTCATCCGCACTTTTCTTGAAAGAGACATAAGAGAATTAGGCATCCGTTTACCTCCTGAAAATCTTCGCCGTTTTTGGATGATGTTGGCTCACTACCACGGTAATTATTTCAATGCTTCTGAAATAGGTAGATCCCTGGGATTAACAAATAAAACCATTCGCCATTATTTAGATATTTTGGTGGGAACTTTTATGATTAGAGAGTTGAAGCCGTGGTTTAAAAATATTAGTAAAAGACAAATCAAAACTCCCAAAATTTATTTTCGTGATAGTGGCGTTTTACATGCTTTACTTGGCGTTAATAATCAATCTGATTTATTGACTCATCCTAAACTAGGCGCCTCTTGGGAAGGTTTTGCTTTAGAGGAAATTCTTCGTTTCCATCAGGTTGAACCTCAAGATTGTTATTTTTGGGGAATGCAACAAAAAGCAGAACTGGATTTATTTGTTAATCGAAACGGCATGAAAGTAGGATTTGAGTTTAAATACGCTGACGCGCCTCGAATGACGCCTTCGATGCAAGCTGCGTACTCTTTTTTAGACTTAGATGCTCTAGTGGTTATTTATCCCGGCAATAAAAGTTATCCACTTGCAATACAAACAAGCGAAGAAAAACATAAAATGATTTACGTTTGTGGTTTAGAGGAATACATTTTAAATCCTCCTTTTTATATAAAAATTTAGCAACTAGTGCGTTCTAGACCAGATTAAATTTTTTTATTTTCAATAAAAACGAGCTACGGTGCTGATTTTCCAAATTCAAAATAACTTACTGTTAAATGACTCGACTATCAAAAAAATTTATAAAATATTTACTATTATTTTAAACTAGCAATTTGTATCTATTTGCAAATTGAGTTCTAGCTATGTTATGCTTTCTTGAGATTGGCCTAGGGAGTAGGAGATGAGTTTATTTCAAGAAAGACGATTATTGCAATTGAACATCCCGCATAGTTCAGATGAATTATTACCAATGAATTGACCGATCATGAGTATATTTTCAGACCATCTTAATATTGTTGCAGAGGTCTCTTCGCACCAGCTTGGAAGCTACTCTTACCAGGATGGCATCGAGAATACTTATTTATATTAGCGGTTAAACAATGAAACTTTTTGGAAAAATGGCGATTATAAGTTTTCTATTATTTACAATCGATGCAAATGCATATACGTATGAAAAAATAAAAATAAATAGTAATAAAAATTTATTTGAACAATATGTCACTGCTTACCAAAGTGGAGTTGCCATTTGTCCAAATACAGATGATAAAAAAATAAAAATAATATTACAGGAAGAATTTTCAGACTATTTGCAACAAGCAAAAAAAGGTTCAGATAAAGCTGCTTATTTTGCTGGTTTTGGTTATTTAAATGGTATTGGCGTTCACCAAGATTATTCGAAAGGGTTAAGTCTATTAAAGAAAGCTGCCGACGATAATTATGTCCCAGCAAAACTTCTTTACATCACGATGCTTTTTTTTAAAAGAAATATAGTTAAAAATTATCTAGCCGATTTACCTTCTTCGGAAAAAGAGCTAATTTGGCTTCAAAAAGAAGCTAAAATTGGAAATTTAAACTCAAAATTTATTTTGGCGATTATTTACTTAGAAATGGATCAGATATCAAAAGCTTCTTACCTGATAAAACCTTTAGCAAAACAAGGATATGCTGAATTTCAGTATTTGATGGGAAATATTTACTATGGTCTTGGTGATAACATTGATTATCCAAAGGCTAGCTATTGGTACCAAAAAGCATTAAATCATGATCCCCCTTTAATAGTATCTGGATCAATAGCTGCAAACCTGTTAGAAATTTATTCAAAGCCAGAATCTGGAAATTCGAAGCTGGCAGAATATTGGCAAAGACAGCTAGAGGAAATAACTAAGGCTACACATTGTATGAATTAAAATTCACAGTTTTTATACTTCTTGAAATTATCTGGACTGCAGGAATTTTTGTCAACGGTGCGCTCATCAAAGTCAACCCAACCTAACTATTTAAAGGAATAAGTATGTAAAAAAAAGCTCCAGCCTGGTTGATAGACCCGGTTGATCATAATTCAAAGGTGGAGTATTAGTAGAAGCTCAATATGCAGTCTATATCGACGATAAGGGGATAAGATTAGACG
>JAFEDN010000239.1 GCA_018241585.1 Pseudomonadota bacterium
TTCAGCAGGGAAGCGAAGAAGCAGGGAAGGCGCTAGATCAGCTATTAATAGACAATCCAGCTCTCGGGAAAAATATTTTTAATTTTTACGGTGGGGCTATGGCTCAAGGAACAAGCAGTTCTCAACAAACCACTACTTCACTTCATGCGAGTTCTCATTCAAAATGAGCATATTTTTGAGTTTGCATTTCAATCAAACGAGATTC
The DNA here is from genome assembly GCA_018241585.1 of Pseudomonadota bacterium. Lineage (GTDB taxonomy): Bacteria > Pseudomonadota > Gammaproteobacteria > Coxiellales > Coxiellaceae > JAFEDN01. Next base: position 206 of record JAFEDN010000239.1, read on the forward strand.
GATACGTTTAAAAGTGATTTGATATTCTTTACCTTGATACAATTCAATAATCGGAACTTCCGCTGAAATAATCAGCCGAATTTTAGCATCATAAAAAATATCAACTAAATTAATAAAAGAAACCAGTTTATCTGGAGATACTTTATCTAATTTTGGAACCGAGCTAATTAAAACGATCGGGTATTGATCGGCAATGGCGAGATAATCTAATTGAGAACGGGGCCTGCCGCAAATAATATTAAAATCAAACCAAACAATATTACTAGTTTTCTGTTTAATAGTTATTTCCCGGTCATTAACCAGCAAAGCGGATTGAGCTAAGGATTGGCCCTCGGATAGTTTAGCAAAAACATGTTGCATCGCTTGCTCGCTGGCTACATTTAACGAACTATAATAAGATGGTAACTGCTCCAGCACTCGCTTTCGATAATCCCGTTCAATAGCAAGATGCCATACTTTGGTATGCTCTTTAATTAAATTGATAGCCGGTATAAAACGCTGACGTTGTAAGCCATGTTCATAGAGTTGATCCGGCGCCGTATTTGAAGTAGCCACTAAACACACACCATGATCAAACAAAGCTCTAAAAAATTCTGCTAAAATCATCGCGTCTGCTACATTAGTTACTAAAAATTCATCAAAACAAATCAGCCGGTATTCTAAAGCTAATTTTTTAGCAATAGCCTTTAATGGATTCTTTTGACCTTGGCATAAAAACAGCTCTTGGTGCAGTTTACGCATAAAAGCATGAAAATGCAGACGCAATTTACCGACGCGGCTTGCATGATAAAAACAATCTAAAATCAAAGTTTTTCCGACCCCTACTCCACCCCACAAGTAAAGACCGGTTATTTTCTTATAAAGAATTTTTTTAAAAAAATAATTTTTATGGATTTTTTTATAAATTTCATTTAAATATTTTAAAACTTCAATTTGATCCACATGAGATTCAAGATAACCTTTTGCAACCTGTTCCATGTATAACGATAACGGGGTAGCAGCATTACTACTCATAACGGAGCACTACAGCGGGTTGGGTTCTAAAGGCAATCAAAGCAGGATAAATCGTTGCAACCACACTCAAACCAAAAGCTACCAAGCAAACTTCGATAACGTCTTTGAATAATATTTTTGAAGGCAAATAATTAACAAAGTATACCGATTCAGCAATCAGTTGGATATGGAAAGTATTTTGAATAAAGTTGACAATTTCAGTGGCATTACCAGCCAACAACAAGCCAAAAATAAGCCCGAAAACAGTTCCGGCTAAACCAATCAATGCGCCTTGTAAAATAAAAGTCAGCATAATCATGCCCGGCGTGGCCCCTAAAGTCCGCAAAATTGCTATATCGGCTCTTTTTTCATTGACTACCATAATTAACGTTGATACTAAATTAAAGACTGCTATGCCAATAATAAATAACAAAATAACAAACAGCATAGTTTTTTGCATAGCTAAAGTCTGAAAAAAGCCTCCAAATTGTTCAGTCCAATCAGAAATAGTGTAATTAGCGGGTAACAAATTTTGAAGTTTTTGATTAACCACATTAGCCTGATACAAATTATCTAATTTTAAATGCAGACCATTCCAATGCTGCGCTGCACTTAATAATTTTTGTGCATCAGCATAGTTGGTATAAACGAATAGCTGATCGAAACCGAAACCTTGACTGCTGGCGAAAATGGCAGATACAGTAAAACGCTGAAAATCAAAACGAGGTAACAGGTCATCTTGACCTAATAACACAAAGACACTTAATGAATCCCCTATTTGTAAATCCATTTGTTTGGCAAGCGTTCTACCAATCATGATATTAAAACTTCCAGGCGTCAAAGAAGACCAAGTACCTGCAATCACTTGCTGCCCTAAAGCCGAAATTTGCTGTTCTTGTTGCGGCAAAATTCCTAAGATATTAACGCCTTTCAGAGTATCCCCATTTAAAATCATACCTTGACCATTGATAAACGGCGCGCCATTGACTACTTCTGGAACCTGTTTCACTGCTGTTAACAAGGACGGCCATTTTTGGCTGATATCCGTTCCGGCCAACACGGTAACTTGTGGCGCAATAGTAAAAAAACGCTGGCTAATTTGTTCATCAAAACCATTAATAACCGACAATACGGTAATAAGCACAGCAATGCCTAATGCGATCCCCACAATAGAAGCCAAGGAGATAAAGGAAATAAAACGATTGCGCCGCCGGGCGCGTGAATAACGTAATGCGATAAATAAAGCTAGTGGTTTAAACACTTAAAACCCCATTTTTTAACTCTAAACGGCGATCCATTTGACCAGCCAATTGTAAGTTATGGGTGACAATAACAAAACTGATGTTTAAGACTTTGTTGAGTTGCTTCATTAAAGCATACACATGGCCTGCGGTCAGTTGATCTAAATTACCGGTTGGCTCATCAGCTAATATACATAAGGGTTTAGTGACTAACGCCCGGGCAATGGCGATACGCTGCCGCTCTCCTCCCGACATTTCCCCGACTCGATGTTCTGAGCGAGTAGCAAGTCCGACCCAGTTAATCATTTCTTTGGCGCGAGCTGTCGCCACCCGAGTAGTTTCACCTCCTATCAGCAGCGGCATGCAAACATTCTCTAAAGCAGTAAATTCAGGCAATAAATGATGAAACTGATAAACAAATCCTAAATGTTGATTCCGTAATCGGCTTTTAGTTTTTTCGTTCATCTT
>JAFEDN010000023.1 GCA_018241585.1 Pseudomonadota bacterium
AAAGCGATGCAGCCCTTACCCACTATTCTGGAAGTTCGTGCCACTTTGGTCACCATTCTAAATGCTTCCGTATCCATAACGCTTGAACTAGGCACGCCCGTCTCCAAGGGATTTCCCGCCGTAACAAAATGAATATCAATTGCAGATACATTACCTTTGCACTGGCGGCAAATCGTTGATAGCGCCACTGATTGGATAGCTAAATTGTAGCGCAATAAAAGATTAATCTAATCGCTTTTTTTAGTGATAAATTTAGGCAAAGCCTTTACTTATGATTTGCATCACTCATACAATATGCGATCTTGGGTGTAATAAGGAATGTTGATGAACACGCGTCAACTCCAAAAGCTAGCAAAACAAGGAGAATCAGAGACGGTTGAGTTTAAAAAATCAACAGCGTTAATGCGTTCCATTTTTGAAACCGTTTGCGCATTTCTAAACGGCAAGGGCGGTAACATCTTGATCGGAGTTAATGATAAGGGCGAACTACTCGGCCAGGATGTCACCGATAACACCCGGCAAGAACTTGCCAGAGAACTTCACAAAATCGAGCCTCCAGCCAGTATCGACATACATCATCTTTCAATTCAAAAAGGTAAATCAGTGATTGCCATTCAAGTTAAAGCTAATGACCATGCTCCTTATGTTTATGATGGCCGGGCTTTTCAACGGCATCAATCCACCACCAGTAAGATGCCGCAGCATCGTTATGAACAACTATTGGTGATACGTGGGCAGTTAAACCATTCCTGGGAAAAAATGATTGCCGAGGGCTACAAAATCAGCGATCTGGATCGTGAAGAAATTTTTAAAACAGTAGCGGATGGTATTCGAGAAAACCGCATTCCGGCCAGTGCGCAACGCGATAGTATAAAAGCTATCTTGAAACGGCTTCAATTAATCGAAGGTAATCAATTAAAAAATGCCGCGGTGGCTTTATATGCAAAACCAAAATCTTTAGGTTTTATGCAGTGCATGATCAAAATGGCAAGATTCAAGGGACTAAATCATCTAGGAGAATTTTTAGATAATCAACAAATCAAAGGTAACTGTTTTAATCTACTAGAAGTGGCTGATAATTTTATTAAAAGGAATTTTACCATTGCCAGTTCTTTCAAAACAGATCAATTCAAACGGGTTGATACACCCACATTGCCAATCCTGGCTGTACGTGAAGCATTAATTAACGCAATTTGTCATCGTGACTATGGGCAGCAAGGTACTGATATTTCTGTAGCCATGTTTGATGATCGTTTAGAAATATGGAACAGCGGGCTGCCGCCAGCTCCTTTAAAAATTAAGGATTTGAAACACCGGCACAAATCGGTGCTCAGAAACGAGCTTATCGCCAATGCTTTTTATGTCAGAGGATTTATTGAAAAATGGGGAACGGGAATTAATAAGATAATGGATTTATGTAAAGCAGACGGCGTCCCCCAACCCAAATTTGAAGAACTCACCGGCGGCTTATTGATTACTTTTAAATTCAAAGAACTCATCGGATTATCTAAAATGGAACATAAGCCAGAATTAACGGATCGACAAAAGGAAATACTAACCCTACTTAAACAATCCCCCCTTAATGGCGCACAAATATTAAATAAATTAAAAGACTCCCCCGCCATTCGAACTGTTCAGGTAGACTTAACCCAGCTTGAAAAATTGGGATTAATCAAAAGAGAAGGCAAGGCGCGGGCAACTGCCTGGAAACTTGTAAAAAATGATTAATTAAGTATTGCGCAGTATTGCGCAGTATTGCGCAGTATTGCGCAGTTATCAAAAATATCATTGCGAAGAGTAAAAATGCAACAAGGTGGATGTCAATGTGGAGAGATTCGTTATCAAAGCGAAGGACAACCTATCGCTTTGTATATTTGTCACTGCCGAGAATGCCAGAAGCAGTCTGCTTCTGCTTTTGGGATTTCATTGGATGTGAATCGCGCAAATTTTTGCATTACTCAAGGAAAACCCAAATATTGGTTTCGAACTACAGATAGCGGCAGAAAACTCAAATGCGCCTTTTGTCCCACTTGTGGTTCACGGCTTTGGCATGAATATGAATCCGGCGCTCATTCAGAAACTGTCTCAATTAAAGCGGGTTCGCTCGATCAACCACTTGATGTTTCTAATGCAATTCATGTGTGGGTTTCTCGAAAATTGCCTGGTATTTTGATACCACATCATGCTAAACAGTTTCCTGAGGATTAATGGCGCTCATGCTCAAGAGGTTAAATTTTCTCAATAGTGAGTGCAAAAAGCTGTCATTAAAAACATTATCCCTGCTAGGGATATACCACATTGACCATTGTGACATCCTGAATGATTATAAAAAGAAATTATGGCAGCATAAGTCAGCATTTATTTGAGAAGGATAACGAAAGGCTATGAATATTCGGCAATTAAAATCTCTCATCGCTCTAGGTGAATCAGAGACTCTGGAATTTAAAACTTCCACTGCTCAATTGAAACCTGCCTGCGAAACTTTATGCGGTTTCCTCAATGCCAAGGGTGGCATTGTATTAATTGGTATTAGCAATAAAGGACAGATTATCGGCCAGCATATTACCGATAATACCCATCAGGAAATTGCTAATGAATTAAGAAAAATTGAACCTGCCGTTCAGATATCAGTTAATTACGTTAAAGTCGACGATAAACAAGTGATTGTAATGCAAGCTCCGGCGGGTAAACATATCCCTTATGTTTATGAGGGGCGTCCTTTTGAGCGTACGTTGAATTCAAAAGGCAGGATGACTCAACATCATTACGAACAATTGCTGATACAGCGAGGCCAACTCAATCATTCTTGGGAAGATATGCTGGCGCACAATTACAGCATAGCAGACCTCGATCACCAGGAAATTTACCGGACTATTCAGGATGGCATTCGTGTTAATCGTATATTGCCTGAAGCGGGTAGAGATAATATTGAAGAAATATTATCGAGATTTGAATTACTAAAAGAGGGTGTTCTAAGAAATGCGGCAGTGGTGCTATTTGCCAAGAAGCTTTTTCCTGATTATTCACAGTGCTTATTAAAAATGGGCAGATTCAAAGGTACCAGTAGGACAAGCAGTTTTATTGATAATCAACAAGTGTATGGAAATGTTTTTGCTCTCATTTCTGCAGCAGACCATTTCATCAGGCAGCACTTGCCTATCGCCAGTTTTTTTGAATCTGACCAATTTGAACGAGTCGACAAACCTATTTTACCTGTGTTAGCAGTACGTGAAGCGATGGTCAATGCTGTCTGTCATCGCAATTATCGCGATGACTCCAGTTCAATCTCTCTGGCCATCTATGATGACCGCATGGAAATTTGGAACAATGGAACATTGCCGCCCAGTTTAAAATTGATTGATTTAAAAAAAAAACATGAATCCTGTCCGCGAAATAAATTAATCGCCAATGTGTTATATAGCCGAAAATTTTTTGAAAGATGGGGCAGTGGCACGATTAAAATGTTGGATTTGTGTAAAGAGCAAGGGGTGCCTGAACCAGAATTTGAGGAATATTCTGATGGGTTTTCGGTAACATTTAAGTTTAAGAGTCCGATAGGCGTTGTTGCTGAAAAGCAACTGTTGGTCGAATCTCAACAGGAAATTTCTTCCCGTCAAAAACAGATCCTGTCTATCCTGTCACAACATGGCAAAATCGCTTTGCGCGACATTCGTAGATTTTTGGAAAATCCACCCGCAGACAGGACAATCCGCGACGATTTGGCACAGCTTAAAAGGTTAGGTTTGGCTGATTCCGAAGGAATGGGCCGAGGAGCGCGATGGTTTATCCTGAAAATGGGGCGGTAATGAGGCGGTAATGAGGCGGTAATGAGGCGGTAATAAGGCAGCAACTGCTAGAAAATTGCACACAACCTCTTCGATTTATTGTACAAAATAAAAAAGGCGTTTATCATGGCAAACCCGTAGCCATGGATCGAGTCTGCAAAACAACCAATAGTGGGAAAAACTTTTTAGTACACATCTACGGTAAGTTGGATAATCGTGACTGACCAAAATATTCCAGCGCTGCTGTTAACCAGGATTCCCGATCGATATTGTTGCGTAGACCACTACGCCTAAGCACGTAAGGCGCGTCTCCTTTTTCATTTTGAAATTTAGCAGATGGGTTTTCCCTAAACTTCTGTCTTACTCATTGGTCATTGCTTTTGCTGATTGAGAGGACTCAAAAATAATATTGCAACCCTATAGCCACCAAAAAATATTTTTTGAAATTCACTCGCTCAAGGTATATATTTGGCAAAACCAAAAGATAACATTATAATTTCACAAATGACTAACGCCTTGAAAAAATTATACATCAAAACCCACGGTTGCCAAATGAATGAATATGACTCCAGCAAGATGGCTGAAGTCTTGAGAGCTTCCCATGGCTTAGAATTAACTCAGGAGCCGGAAAAGGCGGATGTGCTATTGGTTAATACCTGCTCTGTTCGAGAAAAAGCGCAAGAAAAACTGTTTTCTGAATTGGGCCGGTGGCGTCCCTATAAATCCGAACGGCCTCATGTCCTTATTGGTGTTGGCGGTTGCGTCGCCAGCCAAGAAGGTGACGCCATCGTTAAAAGAGCGCCTTTTGTCGATTTGGTCTTCGGCCCGCAAACTTTACACCGGTTGCCAGAATTAATTAATCAAGCCATTCACTCCCAATCAGCAGCAGTCGATATCAGCTTTCCTGAAATTGAGAAGTTCGATCATCTGCCAGAACCTAAAGCAGATGGCCCTACGGCTTTTGTTTCTATTATGGAAGGTTGCAGCAAATACTGCAGCTTTTGCGTGGTCCCTTACACCCGGGGCGGAGAAATCAGCAGACCTTTTGATGACGTTCTCTCCGAAGTGGCTCAATTAGCGGAGCAAGGTGTCCGCGAAGTCACTTTACTAGGGCAAAATGTTAATGATTATCGAGGATTGATGCATAATGGTCAGATAGCTGATCTTGCTTTGTTGATCCATTATCTTGCAGCGATGGACGGCATTCAACGAATCCGTTTCACCACTTCCCATCCCTCGGCTTTTTCGGATAATCTCATTGCCGCCTATGCAGAAGAGCCTAAACTGGCTAACCATTTACATCTCCCAGTACAAAGCGGTTCAGACCGAATATTGACCGCAATGAAGCGAGGATATACTGTCCTGGAATATAAATCCAAGATAAGAAAATTACGTAAGGTGCGCCCCGATATTAGCATTACTTCAGATTTTATTATTGGGTTTCCTGGAGAAACCGAAGCTGACTTCCAAGCCACACTGAATTTAATCAAAGAGCTGGGTTTTGATCATTCCTTTAGTTTTATTTATAGCAAAAGACCAGGAACTCCCGCTGCTTCTTTACCAGATGATTTACCTTTAGCAGTAAAAAAACAACGCTTAGCTGAAGTTCAAGATCTGTTAGCCGCACAAGGCATGAAAATTGGTGAAGCCATGGTAGGCACTATTCAGAGTATTATAATAACCGGACCCTCCAAAAAAAATTCCGCGGAGCTGTGTGGACGAACTGAAAACAACCGCATCGTCAATTTTCAGGGTCCGGCTGAATTAATTGGCCAAATGGTTTCTGTCAAAATCACCGCCGCAGGTCGCAGTACTTTACGCGGCAGATATTTAGCAGAAAAAAGGTAATCATTTTGGCTATTTCAGAATCAACCAGACATATAACCTTAACTCCGGCCGATAATAAACGCTTAGCTATTTTATGCGGTGAATTGGGAGAAAATTTACGCATTATTGAAAGGCATTTAGGCGTTGAAATTAATAACCGCGGCAACGAATTTCTAATTATTGGCATTCCCATGTCCGTGGAAAAAGCCTGTGAAATACTTCAAAAACTCTTTGCCGAAACTGCCAGCGGCAAAGAATTAACCGATCAACAAATACAACTGTTAATGAAGTCTCTGGACATGAAGTATGAGTTCAATAGCAGCGATTATGAAAAAAAATTAGTTGAAACCACATTAAAGTTAGAATTGAGCAGTATCAAACCCCGAACAGCCAATCAAATTCACTACATACGCTCTATTCAAAAGTATGATATCAATTTTGGCGTCGGGCCTTCCGGGACCGGCAAAACCTACCTGGCAGTGGCCTGTGCTTTGAATGCTTTACAAAATGATATGGTCAAAAGAATTATTTTAGTCCGCCCCGCTGTGGAAGCTGGAGAAAGTCTCGGCTTCTTACCAGGTGATTTAGCTCAAAAAATCGATCCTTATCTACGCCCATTATATGACGCTCTGTATGAGATGTCCGGAACAACCGCTATCAGTAAATTAATTGAAAAAGGAACCATCGAAATCGCTCCATTGGCTTATATGCGCGGACGTACTTTGAACGACGCCTTCATTATCTTAGATGAGGGTCAAAATACTTCCAAAGAACAAATGAAAATGTTTCTAACACGTATTGGCTTCGGTTCAAAGGCAGTTATCACGGGCGACATTACTCAAATCGATTTGCCGCCTAAAATGGAATCCGGATTAAGACATGCCATTTCATTGTTGAGAAACATTCCTGCGATACGTTTTTCTTTTTTCCAATCAGCGGACGTGGTCAGACACCCCTTGGTGCAACAAATCATTGAAGCCTATGAACAAGAAAAACATTAGCATCATCGGAGAAATTTTTATTCAAAATTTCACTCAGCAAAAGCAAATTCCACAAAAACAGCAGTTTAAAACTTGGGTCAAAGCGGCTTTAAAAGCCAACATAAAAAAAGTTGAAATTACGATACGTATCGTCAGTAAAAATGAAAGCGCTCAACTTAATCAGAAATATAGAAATAAAGCCGGTCCAACCAATGTTTTATCTTTTAATTACCCAGTATTGAATGAAATCGATACGGTTCTTGGAGATTTAATCATTTGTGCACATCTAGTGAAAAAAGAAGCCAAAGCAGAAGGCAAAACGCTACTGGCCCATTGGGCTCACTTAGTGGTTCATGGAGTTTTGCATCTGCAAGGTTATGATCATATTGAATTATCTGAAGCGCTGAGCATGGAACGGCGTGAAATTCGAGTGCTAAAAAATTTAGGATTTAACAATCCATATTCAAAAGGAAGATATGAAATTTTGGGATAATGCTATCAATCGCTTGCGAAAATGTTTAAGACCTCGTTCTCAAAACGAGCTGTTGGCTGTTTTCAGAAACGCCAAAGAGTATCAATTAATTGATGCTGATACCGCGGATATGCTCGGGGGAGTTATGCAATTCTCTCAAACACAAGTACGCGACGCAATGATTCCAAGACCTCAAATGGTGGTAATCGATGGCGACTTAAGCACTCAAGAAGCCTTACCGAAAGTCATTGAAGCAGGCCACTCCCGTTATCCGGTAACCGGTGAAGACCGGGATGAAATTGTCGGCGTTTTGTTAGCCAAAGATTTACTAAAATATAGTCTGCCCGACTCTACTCCCTCTACCCAGGTGCGCCAGCTAGTTCGTCCTGCTACGTTTATTCCTGAAAGTAAGCGCTTAAATGTTCTATTAAAAGAATTTAGATTCAACCGTAACCACATGGCCATTGTCGTGGACGAATACGGGGGGGTATGCGGATTAATTACCATCGAAGATGTATTGGAAGAAATTGTAGGTGAAATTGCCGACGAATATGATATCGAAGAAGAGCCGCTGATCAAAACCACTGCTCGTAAAAATGAATTTATTGTAAAAGCCTTAACCCCGCTAACCGAGTTTGATGAGTATTTTCAAACTGATTTTCAGCAATTTGAAGATATTGATACCATTGGCGGGTTGGTGTTAAAAAAATTAGGACGCTTGCCCAGACGTGGTGAATCTATTTTGTTAAATTCTTTTAAGCTTACTGTGATCGAAGCCAGTAAAAGGGATATACAAACTTTACTGGTTAAAAAAATATGAAAATAAATCGCAAATTTAGCTGCTTCAATGGGAATTACTGATGTTTGCAATTTTAATAGCACTTTTAATGGGGGCGGTGTTACCGCTAGCGTTTTCACCATTTAATCTTTACTCGTTAGCTTTTATCTCCCCGGCAGTTTTGCTTTATCAATGGCAACACTCTACTCCCCGGCAAGCTTTTGCCAAAGGAATGTTTTTCGGATTAGGCTTTTTTGGCGCAGGGGTCTCTTGGGTTTATATCAGTATTCATCATTACGGTAATGCTGCTCCCTTGGTAGCTGGACTGATCACTTTTGCCATGATTTGCTTCCTATCTTTAGGACCAGCGACCCAAGGGTATGTACTGGTGCGTGTTTTTAATAAAAATAATCCATTAACCTTCTGTTTAGCCGCATTTCCTGCCACTTGGGTCATCTGGGAGTGGCTCAGAAGTTTACCTTTAAATGGTTTTCCGTGGTTATTCCTGGGATACACTCAATTAGCAACTCCTTTAAGAGGTTATGCCGCTCTTTTTGGAGTTTATGGAATCTCTTTATTAGTTGCACTAATTAGTGGCGGTTTAGTTATTATTTGCCAAAGACAATTCAAAAACATTAAAATTTGGACGTTATGTATACTGATTATCCTCTTTGTTATCGGTTGGACCCTGACGGGGAAACATTGGACTAAAGCCTCAGGAAACCCCTTGCCGGTAACTATAGTTCAAGCCAACATCGAACAGTCGGTGAAATGGAAGCCGGGGGAGTTTGAAAAAATAGTTCAAACTTATCAAAACCTAACTCAAGGCCATTGGCAGAAAAGCCGCTTAATAATCTGGCCGGAAGCATCCTTACCTGTGTTCCCGCAACAAATTCCTAAGCTTTTGCAACAAATCAATCAAACTGCATTAAGTAACAATAGTACCTTGATGTTAGGAATCTTATTGGGTAACCCTCAGCAAGGAACCTATTACAATGGTATTATGCTGTTGGGAAATAACCAAGGACAATATAAAAAAAGGCATTTAGTGCCTTTTGGAGAATATACACCGCTTAAAAAAATCTTCTCTTTTTTAATTCATTACTGGCAAATACCCATGTCCGATTTTAGTGCAGGCCCTGCGATTGCCAATTTACTCACCGTGGAAAATATCAAAATAGCCCCCTTTATTTGCTATGAAATCGCTTATCCAGGAGAAGTTTTAAAATATAGTGCCGGTAGTAATCTGATTGTTAATATCAGCGATGATAGCTGGTTTGGAAAATCAGTGGCTTCGGTGCAACAAGCCGAAATGACGCGTTTACGTGCATTGGAAACAGGACGCTTTGTTTTATTAGGAGCAAATACCGGCGTAACCGGGGTGGTTGACCCGCAAGGCGCTTTCGCTTCACTGCTGCCTTTGTACCATAGTGGCACATTAGATACACAGGTGACCCCAATGCAAGGGAAAACTCCCTTAATGATTTGGGGTTATATTCCCTTAATTGTTATTATTTTCTTGTTATTATTAGGGTCGGTTAACGTAACCGAAAAGTTGAGGCGGGTCTTCCCTTATTGGTGGCGACGTTAACTGCTTTTTCTATCGGCAATTTATGCATGCTATGGAACACCGAGCGAATTTCTTTTTCCGAGGGGCTGGCAGGAAAATGGGATTTGTCTAAACGAAATAATCCTCCAAAAGCTAACATACCATTGCGAATCTGGACCGTGCGCGGATCACCCCTTTGTAATAAGAAATTGGCATAAGCCGCTTTTTCTTGAGCAGCGACATAATTCTGATAACCAAAACGTTGGTTAATCACACCAGCTAATTTGATCGGGTCTATGGTTAATTTTCGATGCTCGGCAAATAATTCCACTAGTTTAAAGTTGATATAAACCGTTCCATCGTCCAAAAGATGAATGTTGGCGTCGGTAGTATTAACGGCAAGAGCGCCATTCTTAATGCTATCTTGAATCCAAGCAAAACATTGATCTTCCAGTGGTAGCTCTTTAGGGGTGATTACTTCAGTTGCGACTGCAGACAAGGTCTTTAGCAAACCCATAATATCCTCATGCCTTAGTAAGGAAAGGATTTGTCTAATCTTTCGTCCTCCTTCCGATTCATCTCCTCTTAAAGCGCTTAACCAATCCATAAACAATTCGAGATCACTGCTCAGCCACAAAAACCCTTCTAAAGACATTAACTGCCGTGCTATCAAAGCCGCTGACTCATGATTTAAGCGGTCAAAAAGGCTGATTTGATAAGGATAAAACTTATAAAAATCAATTTTTTGCTCGCTCATCGAGCCCGAATAAGGATGCCATTCCTGAGTAAATTCCCCGTGCTCATCACAACCCAGCACCTTTTGGTTAGTAAAGGCTTTTGGAATGGTTAAGAACAAAGCAGCGGTAAAAATAGCGTAATTGATTAAAGGGTCGCTATCGGGTTTGATACCTGGTTCGGAAGTGTATTTTCGTAACGCTAAAGTGGCTCGAGCTAAACCTAAGTTAAGTAGTCCCATCAAAGAGCCTTGCGGCTCCTCCGGTAAAACTTGCACAAATTCGGCAAATCGATTGATTGCGATTCGGTATAAACTCTTGAAATGGTAATCTGATACACCACTAAGTTGTTGTATTTCTTGTAATAAAACCAAATGACGGGAATCCCCTAATAGTTTATGATTAGGTAAAACCGTAAGCACTTGACCAAATTGATACGTTTTGGTTTGCATAGTTTGTTTTTGTAGGTAAATCAACGAGCTGCTAAGCATACTTGCTTCCTTCCGAGAAGTCCCTTCATTACTGCATAGGCAAAGGATGCCGTCATGGCTGGAACTCGGTATAAAAACCAGCCAGCAATTCCGCCCTTAGCTGAACTGCTGGTAATTATTTTACCAAATTTCCAGAGCAAAGACAATGTCAGAAAAAATTGTTTTTTTAATAATACTTTTTATTTCAAAGACATACAAAAAAATCACTCCCGCTGTGATTTGATATCCAAAAAGGTTAGAATAGCCCTATGAAAGAAACCTACCAACCCGAAATAATTGAAAAAAACGCCCAAGATTTTTGGGAAAACCATTACAGTTTTGAAGCAAATGAAAATCCTAACCGGGAAAAATTTTATTGTCTCTCGATGTTTCCATACCCCAGCGGCGACCTTCACATGGGCCATGTTAGAAATTACATGATTGGCGATGTGATTGCCCGTTATCAAAGAATGCTCGGCAAAGAAGTGTTACATCCCATTGGCTGGGATGCTTTCGGCCTGCCTGCAGAAAACGCAGCCATTTCCCGTCACCTATCTCCAGCCGAATGGACCCTAAGCAATACCGCGTCTATGCGGAAGCAATTTAAGCGTTTAGGTTTTAGTTTTGATTGGCGCAGAGAGATTACCACTTGCCAACCCAGTTATTATCGTTGGGAACAATGGCTTTTCCTGCAACTTTATAAAAAAGGGCTTGTCTATAAAAAAGAGGCGATGGTCAATTGGGACCCAGTAGATCAAACCGTTTTAGCTAATGAGCAAGTGATCGATGGTAAAGGCTGGCGATCCGGAGCGACGGTGGAGCGACGCAAAATTCCTCAATGGTTTTTGAAAATCACTGCTTATGCTGAGGAATTGCTCAATAGTTTAGACCATTTACCTCATTGGCCACCCCAAGTGCGCACTATGCAACGCAATTGGATCGGCCGCTCAGAAGGCATTAATATTCAGTTTGAATTAGCCGGTCAAAACAAAAGCCTGATTATATTCACTTCAAGACCCGATACCATCATGGGAGTTACTTATCTGGCGATTGCGCCGGAACATCCCTTGGCCATTGAAGCGGCTGCTCATAATCCTAGCCTTGCGGCTTTTCTAGAAGAATGCCGGCATACCAAAGTAGCTGAAGCGGATATTGCTACCCAAGTCAAAAAAGGATTCGCCCTGGACCTGTGCGCTATTCACCCTTTGACCGGAGAAAAACTCCCTGTATGGGTCACCAATTTTGTATTAATGGAGTATGGTTCGGGAGCAATCATGGCAGTGCCGGCACATGATCAACGAGATTTCGAATTCGCCCGCCAGTACCATTTAGCGATTAAACCAGTAATTCAGCCACCTCACAATAATCATTGGGATTTTAACCAATCTGCTTATACAGAAGCAGGAATCGTGATTAATTCCGGGGCTTTTGACCAATTGGATTCCATGGTAGCAAAAACCAAAATCATGGATTTATTGCAACAAAAAAATATCGGTCAGGTACAAGTCAATTACCGGTTACGCGATTGGGGAATATCCCGTCAACGATATTGGGGCGCACCCATACCTATCATTCAATGTCCGAATTGCGGAGATGTCCCAGTACCTGAAGCAGACCTTCCCGTGATCTTGCCGGTGAATTTAATTCCAGATGGCCACGCTTCACCCTTGGTAAATTGCCCCGAATTTTATCAAGTGCACTGCCCGCAATGCCAAGGGCTTGCTAGACGAGAAACAGACACCATGGATACTTTTATGGAATCCTCATGGTATTACGCTCGTTATGCCAGTTATGATCAAAACCAAGCCATTTTAGACCAACGTGTCGATTATTGGGTCCCGGTAGATCAATATATCGGCGGGATAGAGCATGCTATTTTACATTTACTCTATTCTCGTTTTGTTCATAAATTAATACGGGATTTAGGACTGCTCCAAAGTGATGAACCTTTTAAATGCTTGCTCACCCAAGGGATGGTAATCAAAGATGGCGCCAAAATGTCTAAATCTAAAGGCAATATCGTTGCGCCTCAAAAATTGATTGACACTCTCGGCGCTGACACGGTGCGTTTGTTTATTATGTTTGCAGCTCCTATTGAACAAAATTTGGAATGGTCCGACAGCGGCGTGGAAGGCGCGCATCGTTTTTTAAAAAAATTATGGCAATTCGCGCAGGACCTAAAAGCACTACCCTCTTCTGAAAAACCGGTCAAACCACCAGAAACTAGCCAGCAGATTCAATTATTGTTGCAACAAGCCCAACAAGACTTTGACCGCATGCAATTTAATACCGTGGTTTCAGCTGCCATGAAATTGCTTAATATTTTGACTAAAGTCGATTTCGATAGCCAACACCAACAAATCTTAAAAGAAGGTTTGAGTATCCTGCTGCGGGTCTTAGCACCGATTACGCCCCATATCACCCATCATCTTTGGCGAGATTTAGAATTTGGGGAAGACATCCTGCAAGCTCCTTGGCCGGAAGTGAATCAGCAAGCCTTACAGACCGATCAGGTGCAAATGATAGTTCAAATTAATGGTAAGCTACGGGGCAAAATTATGGTGGATGCTGAAGCATCGCAGACTGAAGTAGAAAAAATGGCTTTACAGGATGAGAATATTCAGCGTCATTTACAAAATCAAGTTATTAAAAAAATAATTATTGTTCCTAAAAAGATAGTGAATATTGTTTTATGAAACACGGTTTAATGACTGTTCGCAACATTAGCATTTTGTTATTCGTGTTAATAGCAACTAGTTCTTGTTACTGGCGGATGAGAAATCCTGAAGAAGTGCCTCCTCAATTAAGAGTCCTTTATTTAAAGCCTCAAAATGTTGAAAGTCATTTTAAAATTCTGTTGATTAATATCTTGAGGTCGGCAAGAATTGTGCTAACTCCTACTCAAAGTACCGCCCCCTACACGTTGAATGTATATGATTACAGCTTGATTCATGATAATCCTTCGATAACCTCGACCAGCATCGCGATTACTTATACTTATACTTTAACAGTCACGGTCAGCATTACCGATTCCCATGGACACACTGTCATTCCAGCTCACACTATCGAAGTGACCCGTGATGTGACGGTAAATACCAACCAAATCTTTACCATCAATTCAACCAGTGTTTTCCAACAAGAAATGCAAAGAGAAGCGGCAAATCTAATTTATTACTGGCTTACCAGTGCAAAAACCCAACAATTGCTCAACGTTCCTCCCCCAGACCGGGTCGTCAATGCAACTCAACCTACAACAACTACCGTCACACCTTAAAGGCAGTCTGCTGCCCATTTATTTGGTCAGCGGCGAAGAGACTTTATTACTGCAAGAAGCACAGGACGCCATTCGCCAAGCAGCAAACCGCGCCGGTTATGATTTGCGCCTGCGCTTGGAAGCCGGCAATGATTTTGATTGGAACGAATTAATTCGAGTGGCCAACAGTTATCAACTGTTTGCTAACCAAACTTTTATCGAATTACACAATCCCGCCGGCCAATTCGATTCCGAGGCAGGCAAAACTTTAGTTCAATATAGTGAAACCGCTCCTTCGGACAAAATTTTGTTAATTATCACCGGTAAATTAACTGCGGCGCAGCAAAAAACAACCTGGTATAAAAATATTTGTGAAAAAGGCGCGGCGATTGTGGTTTGGCCCCTTAAAGCACACGAATTACCGCAATGGATCAAAACACGGCTGCAACAGGCGGGAATCAAGGCAGATTCAGCAGCTATCGGACTATTGGCGGAATTGACTACCGGAAATTTACTAGCCACACAGCAGGCGATCATCAAATTGCAGCTACTCTATCCTAATGCGGAAATAGGCGTCAAAGAAATGATGGCGGCAGTTAGTGATAGCGCTCGCTTTAATGTGTTTGAACTGAGTCAATATTTATTACAGGGTGATGCGCATCAGGTCATACGGGTTTTACGGCATTTACAATGTAATGGTACCGAGCCTACTTTGATATTATGGTTATTAGCGAAAGAATGCCGTGAAATATTGAACATGCATGAGCCCGCCTACCCTGGTTCACATTGGGCTAGTCTAAAATCACTCTATCAAACAGCCATGCGCCGTATCAAACCGCAGGACTTAAAAAAACTATTGCTACAATGTCATGAGACTGATCAAATCCTTAAAGGCGCTATCACCGGGAATGTTTGGAATAATTTAACCCATATCAGTCTTGCTCTAGCAGGTACTAAGAATGTTTTGGAAACATAAGACTCAAAATACGGAGCAAAAGTGAACGTTCCCATCTACAACATGAATAAAGCTGAAGGGATTTTGGGGGGGACTTTCGATCCGATCCATTGCGGGCATTTAGCTGTGGCTGACTTTGTCGCCAAACAATGCTCCTTAGCCAAAATTCATTTTATCCCTTGTTTAGAACCGCCTCATCGTTTCAAACCACAGGCTTCTGCCGCACATCGACTGGAAATGGTCAAACTCGCTACTGCAGGCCACCCTCAATGGATAGCCAATGATATTGATTATCATCGCCCAGCCCCGTCTTTTATGATAGATACCTTGCGAATATTAAGGGAGCAACAACCTGATACGCCCTGGTGTCTTATTTTAGGAATGGATGCTTTTAATTCTTTTAATCAATGGCGTGATTGGCGGAACATTTTGTCTTTCTGTCATCTTATTGTGGTTAATCGTCCGGGATTTGCTGTTCCAAAAGAGCCCTGGGCTCAGGAGCTATTGTCCCAAACCATAATAAATAATCCACAACAATTAATCACTTCACTATACGGTCAATTGTTACTTTTAGAAATGCCCCCGAGTGATATTTCCGCTACGCAAATTAGAAATCAATTAAATCAACTTGAAAATACCGTCCCAGCCAAAGTATTAAACTATATCCAAAAACATGCTTTGTATAATAACTAACATTTAAATATATTCTTCTTCTAGACTTGTATTATACTGGGTCTTCTTGAATTCATAGTAAACGCAAATCCGTAGTTCTTAGAATTTAATGACCATTTATGCAATTGTAAAAGATGTTGATCTTTCCATCGATCCCGGTCCACTACTAACCAAGCTTCATCGGAAATCTTTAAGTAATTATCTTCGATACATTTTTTCATCTTTTTTAATGCCTGTAGAGGAGAACTCTGATCATTACGATTGAAACATTTAACGTAAACAAACTCATGTTAAAATACTGTACCTCAGTTTTTCTGCCCTCTACCACTATGACAAATTTTTTTTATAAGGTTGTTTCCTGTAGGACGAACAGAAAAACGTTTTTTTTTAAGAGAAAAAATCTCGCAAATCTTGCTCCATATCCATATCCGTTAACTTTGATTTACAGCAATCATACGTTCTTCATCTGAATCATAAAATGGCTCGTTATTTAATTTTTTACCGAAACAAGCCGCCCAAATCGTTTGACCACAGCTTCGCATTAAACTGGATTGTGGTTGGGCTAGTAAAGGTTCCTCAAGGGAATTGATAGCTGTAGCAGGACTTACCGAAACTGTTTCAAAAGTGGCTTTGCCGACTCGATTTCGCAAGGCATTAAAAAAATTAAGGACTTTTATCTGCTGTTTTTCAACGGGCGATCCAAAATAATATTTACAATTCTTAACGAACGCATCTACTACCGTCCCCACTGGGAAAATATTAAAAATAATAGTAGCAATCGCTGTACTGTAAGAATAAAAGCCTTTTAATTTTCCATGGAAAGGGTCCAACCATCCAAAATTAGGAGGATTCCCATCCCAAATAGGATAGATTGACTCTTGAGTTAGCCGATATGTTGGACCATAAGAAAAAAAAGCAAAAATCGTCATAGGGATACCTACAACTAAACTTATTTTGATATTTTTTCGAATAAAATAAGGGATACTGTCTCCGTTGATTCCCTCTTTTACCATAGCAAACACTTGATCGATAGTTCTTTTGGTTAGGATAAAAGCCATTCCTAATACAGGAATCATGCATAAACCAGCAACTCCCCAAGTGACCGCAGAAGGAATTTCTGTAAGGTGCAGAAATTCTACGTCAGGAAATTCATTGATCGCAGAGTTGTAAAAACACAAATTACCAATAGCTGTGATAAATCCTCCCACAGCTTGACTGGTATAATAAGGAGTCTGCCGCCACTGGCAATTAGTCTTCGGCTTCGCATGAGTTGATTCTTTTTGTTCAGCATCCTTACCGGTTATTTTAATTTCTTGTTGCTCTATAAATGATTCTATCTCATCCAAGTTTATTTGATCATTTTCTAAAATAAATTGTTGTATTAAGTTTTCATTATCAAAACTCTGATAGAGAGCAGTAATACTTTTTTCAATTTTATCCTTTAATTTTTCGTTTTCAGCAAAAAATTCTTTTTCTGCTTGCTCTTTTGGTTTTTTTGAGAAAATAGTTTGAGAAAGATCGTTAAGGAAAAAAAAATGTTGCGTGCTATAAGTTGCAATCTGCAATGCAAATTTGATACCGGTACTATCTAAATCCAACAGTGCAAAAGAACAAGCAGATGTGACACTAAAAAAAATAATAATTCCTAGACGAGTTTTTGAAATTAATAATTTTTTATTGACCGGGTCCCAAAAATCAGAAATATCATCTGCTGCAATAACATTAAAATAACTATTTACTATTGCATTAATGCTTATGGAAGAACCTGTTATCAGATACTGCCAAAATTTGTTATATCCAGCAACAAATCTTTGATTGGAAGATAGGAACAGAAAACTGCTGTAAGTACCAATAATCACTCCTAATCCTCTAGCAACCATTTGCACTTTCGAGTGAGTTGATTTTTCTCTTGTTAATTTCAATAAATTATTTAATCTCATTTCAAACTCCGATTCGAATATTTATTCAATTTTATGAATAATAATTCAAACACAATGTGATTACAATAGCTGCAAGCAAAAAAAATCTTGACCTTAAATTGTATTTTTTATAGTATCTTTTTATGAAAAAAAGCCCGCAGACTAAGAAATTGCTACCATGGGAAAATGAACAACTAACAACCTTAAAGAAATTCTTGTTGTTTCAGCAGCTTCCTGCAAGCCATTGGCCTGATATAGAATTAATAGACCGGGGAAGCCTGCCAAAACCCTACGATTTCTTGCTCACTCAGGAGATCATGACTACGGGCATCAGTCAGTATTATCATCGCAGTCCTAAAATAAGAACACCGATACATAAACAAATTGAAAATAATATTTACTATCGTGCAATAGTGATGGTTATTGATAAAGTTGCCGAACGAGATAATCCTGATATTGCTGATCCATTACAAGAAACGATTGCAGTGGAGTTAGGCTTAATTAACATCAATTTAAACGTTTTACCTGCTCAAATTATTAAAGAACTAGATCATTCATCCATCCCATTTGGTTCTTTATTGAAAAACCATGCGGTAAAAATTGCCAGTTCGAACCAATTTCCATTTAAAATTCAGTCGATCTCTATTTTTCAAGAACACTTGAATAAACGAGATAATCCTTTTTTTTATGGTAGAACGAATATACTAAAAGACGAAAATAATCGTTGGCTCGCCAATGTCGTCGAAATTCTTGCTTAGACGCCGATAACACCGCTACCTTCTGCTCTCTTTAGGGACATGATCATTAAGTTGTGACACAGTTCCTCATTGCAGTTGCAATTTCTTCTACTTTGACTTAACATATTGAGCTTGCTTGAATCGAGGAATAATATATGCAAAAAAATATTCATCCAAATTATCATGAAGTTACTTTCAATTGTAACTGTGGTCATCAATTTAAAGTGAATTCCACTATCGAACAAGATGAAGTACATTTAGATATCTGCTCTCACTGTCACCCATTTTTTACCGGACAACAAAAGATGATAGACACTGCTGGTAGAGTGGAACGTTTCCGTCAACGCTACGCCAAGAAAAAAACCAACCAAGGCAACGGCTAGAATTTACTGTAATTCTAACTTCGCGGGTAAATTTTCCTGGTTTTAATTCGGCAGTGACCGTTCACGAGAATGAATATGCCTACGCAGAACGGCCAATATTGCTTCGGATTT
>JAFEDN010000240.1 GCA_018241585.1 Pseudomonadota bacterium
TCTGCTTAAATTTTCTTGAGAGCTGCAAAGGTTACACGGAATGATCGGGAATGCTTGATATTTAGCATATTGAATAATGTCTTGTTCCTGACAATAAGCCAGAGGGCGGATCACTACCAAAGCTTGATCATCTGTTAATAATTTAGGAGGCATGGATTTAATTTGGCCATTATATAAAATCGACATTAATAAGGTTCGAATTAAATCGTCCCGGTGATGGCCCAAGGCCACTTTGTTGAAACCGTTATCTTTAGCATATTGGTAGATATTCCCTCGACGTAGCCGGGAACATAATGAGCAATAAGTTTGTCCTTCCGGAATTTTTTCCTTGACCACGCCGTAAGTATTGCGCTTAATAATTTCATAGGGAATCGAACGCTGTTCTAGCCAGGATCGCATCGCCAAATCATCCCAACCGGGTTGAGATTGATCTAAAGTGAATACCTGAAAAGAAAAATCCTGTCTTACTTGCCGGATTTGCTCGATCATGCAGACCATAGTATAGGAATCCTTGCCTCCTGAAAGGCAAACTAGGATTTTGTCATCTTTGGCAATCATATGGAAATCCGCGATTGCTTTAGCAACGTAGTTTAATAATTTTTTTTCAACTTGCCGTTTATTCATAAGCCCTGCTTTTTATTCATAAAACCTACTATAATTATAGTATGCGATGAAAAAACTATTTATTTAAAATCAGGAGGTTAGGTTATGCCTAGCAAAAATTTAACTGATTTTTTAAATGAACGCAAAGTGCATTTTACCACAGTAACCCATACTCCGGCCTATACTGCTCAAGAAATAGCTGCTTCTGCCCACATACCGGGTACCAAAATAGCTAAATCCGTGGTAGTCCGGATCGATGGTAAACTATGTATTCTAGTTGAGCCCGCCAATTGTAAAGTCGATCTAAAAGCACTACAAACGGAGTTAGGGGCCCATAGCGTCGAATTAGCCCATGAATATGAATTCGAAGACAGTTTCCCGGGTTGTGAAACCGGGGCAGTTCCTCCGATGGGAGAACTGTTTGACGTCGACGTTTATGTCGATGATGTCATCAAATATCAGGATGAGATCGTCTTTAGTGCAGGCAACCATCATGAATTAATTAAAATGCGCTATGCCGACTTTGAAAAATTGGTAAAACCTAAACATGTCCACCTTCATTAACTGCTCTAAAAGTAGTAATTGTCATACAGGACATAAGGAGGCGGCGGTAAGGGGCCTCCGCAAGGTACGGGTGCTCCACAGGGAGGAACTCCGCATCGAACCCCACCCGGTGGTAGCGGGCAAGCCGGAGCGGGTCCAATTCTAGGAGGCACACCTCCACAAGAAGTATACTTGCAAGGAGTGTAATAGGGGTAGGGATCACAACGATTCGGCGCATAAGGTGAATAGGTGACACAGTGGCTGTTGTGGCAACGGTAAAAACGGTTGGGGTGGTATTGTGTGCAAGGAATAGGAAAACCACCTGGCTGACAGGGTCCGCTAGCGGCACAAGGACTCCATGGATAGATAGGGCCATAAACACAACCCGATAAGAGAACGCAACTGATTGGCAGCAGGTATTTGATCTGATCCTTCAACCGGTAAAAATCCATATTTAACCTCGTCCTGAATAAATTTAGTATTAAATTATAACAAAATCCGGCTGCTCATGCTATATGCCGGTCTTGAGAAGTTCTGATGACTGTATTAAATTTATGAGCTATTTAAAAAATATTCTTTGGGGTACAAAAAGCTTCCATCTGAGTTACTTTCGGATTTAAACGCATTTGAAAAATGTTCGCGTGGTATGATGGAAAAGTTGAAATTTTGTACTCACAGAGAAGAAAATATAGAGAATCGTTTTTGGAATTTTGTTAACTGGAGTTTTTCCTATGGGTGTACGCTGTTTAGCTGAACCTGCTTCAAATCAACAAGCACTGCATTTTCCAACTGGAACCAGAGAAGAGTACATTGCAGACCTTCCTGCTGTACGCCCTAAAATCTTAGCTAATATTACTTCGTTAATAGAAAAATCCATCGCTGGTGGTTATTATCCAGGCGCTGTTGTTTTAGTAGGGCATAGCGGGAGCATTATTTATCAGGGTGTTTTTGGCAATCAACAGCTCGCTCCGCAAATTGTGCCCCTGCAATTTACTAGCATTTTTGATCTGGCTTCGCTCACTAAAGTCATAGTTACCACAACAGCAGTGATGCAGCTGATCGAACGGGGTCAGCTAGATTTGGATCAAACTATAGTAAGTTATTGGCCGGAATTTGCTAAAAACGGCAAGGAAAATGTGACAGTTAGGGCGCTACTCACTCATACTTCAGGCTTGCAACCTATTTTACCCGCATGGAATCCACCTCAAGATCAAGGGCAGAGGTATGCCGAAGGCATACGTCAAGTGGAACATATCGCTTTGGCAAACACTCCTGGAACCGTTTTTGTCTACAGTGATATTAATTTTTTAGCGCTGGGTCATTTGGTTGAGCTGATTACCGCCGAACCGCTCAATCAATATGCACAAAAACATATCTTCGATGCCCTTAACATGACTTCGGCTACTTTTTTACCACCGTCCAATCTTAAATTCCAAATTGCACCAACTTTTTCTCCTGAGTTTAAAGCAGAGCGGTGGGGACAAGTTAATGATCCCGCTACTGAGCGAATGGGTGGCGTTTCCGGAGTGGCCGGGATGTTTGCTAATGCTCAAGACATTGGAACTTTTTTACAATGTTTATTAGATGGCGGCAGGGTCAGCGATCAAAACTATTTATTAGGCCCGCTCACTATTCTAAAAATGACCACGCCGCAAAGTCCTCCTGGTGTTCAGGAGCTTCGAGGGTTGGGCTGGGATATCGGTTCAAGCTATTCTAATCGTGGGGGGTTAGTGCCACGGGGGTC
>JAFEDN010000241.1 GCA_018241585.1 Pseudomonadota bacterium
GGTTTACCCTCAAAGAGAGTCCCAGAAGATACCGTGGAAATTGTTCCTTGGCCGTTAGAATTATGATTGACTGGGTCGGTCAACCGGGCTGGGCTTTTCTTTGACATACTTATTCCTTTAAATAGTTAAGTTGGGTTGACTTTGATGAGCGCACCATTGATAAAAATCCCTGCTGTACTGATCGAGATACTATTTCCACCTACTCTTATTACAAATGACTCTCCCGCTTCAATTATCCCAGACGAACCAATAGTAGTCATCAAACTCTTTTGAATAGTTTGGGTGTAATTATTTCCTACGCTTTGGTTAAAATTATTGGCTATTATATGTCCAAGGTCTTTGCCTACACTCACTGTCGCATTACCACCAGCACTCTGATTTAAATTGCTGCCTGAAGATTGATTTAAATCACTTCCAGCATTGAAAGAAGCGATACTTCCTGCAGAAACACTCACGTTTTCACCTGCATTTTGTGTTAGGTTTGTTCCAGCACTTAAATTAGCTTCTTCGCCCGCAGAATGAGATAAATTCTTACCTGCTTTAATACTGGAATTACTGGTGGTAGTCAGCGCATGATCATTACCTACCGTCAAATTTAAATTGTTTTTGATATTTTGCACAAAATCCTTCTGCGCTTGCAGATATACTTCCTCCGCTCCTTGCTTGTCTTCAAATCGCAACTCATTATAGCTGTCCTTGCCGCCTCCTACTGATTTGGTCTTAATGCCGCTTTGCGTTTGCGAACCCGGTAGCGTGTAAGGGGTCTGGTTGTTCTCATTATAAACACAACCGACAATCAACGGCCGGTCCGGATTGCCTTCCACAAATTGAACCACCACTTCCTGCCCGACTCGCGGCATAAAATGCACCCCCCATTGATTCCCGGCCCACATCTGCGCTACTCGAATCCAACACGAAGAATGATCATCATTTTTCCCTTGACGGTCCCAATGAAATTGAACCTTCACTCGTCCATACTGGTCGGTATCAATCTCATGCCCTGCCGCTCCTACCACGGTCGCTGTTTGGATACTCGCGACCACCGGCTTGGCCACACTCGCTACCGGCCGGTAGGTCACTTGTGCAGGAAAACAGCTAAAACTGTTCCGGTAGATTTGCTCCCCTTCAATCCCATGTAGATAACTGCCGTCTATCGCCTGATGATACACGCTCAGTAACACATAATTACCTGCATCACTAGACAAAGGCGGGGTGGGAAAATTAAATTGCCCTCCTGCATTAAACTGTGGGTATCCCCCTGCACCTTGATAAAGATGATAATTCACTTCCTGTGCTTCAAATTGTATTTGCGCTCGATTCTTCCCTTCTGCCTCATCACTGTGCCCTGCCGGATATAAGTAACTTTCTAACTGTTGCGAGGCATACAACTTTGCTGTTCCGGTCTGCTGTGTCAATAAATTATTATCCGGGGTCTCAAAGTTATAATCTTGATGGCTCACTTTCCCTGAATAAACACTATTCTTTTGACTCCAACTCGTCACACAATATTCTTTCCCTGAACCCTGGTCATATTGCACCGCATTGGGTTCCAGACCATAAAAACCACTGTTTTGGTCCGCTAAAATCAATAGGTGCTTATCTTCCTGATGCTTGAAATAATAAAATATCCCTTCCTCTTCTAATAATCTGTGCACAAAATCGAAATCACTCTCGCCATACTGCACACAGTAATCTCGCGGTTTGTATTGACTGCGCTGCACTTTCGATAAATCATAATCTTTATAACCATCTTCTTTAAATACTTGCTCCACAATATCCAGCACATTCTTATTTTGAAAGACCCGGGAATTACGGCGAAAATTTAAAAACCATAACCACGGATGCAATTTCGCTTCATAAAATCTCACTTGATTTTCTATCCGGCCACTCGTAAATGAACTTACCAATCCATTAAAATATCTCACCGGCTGCTCTTCACCGGTAAATAGTTTAACCGTAAAGGGTTTAGCTAAGACTAATTTGGGATCAATGGCCAGGTTCGAAGAGACCATCTGCAGCAATATTAAAAATGGTCTGGAAATATACTCATGCCCGGTCAATTCATTGGCTAATAATTCATCTGAACTAAGCGGGGTATCCAATTGCAATAATCGTCCTTCTTGAAATAAACTCATTTCTCTGCTCCCTGTGGCAATCTCAGGAAAGCATAACAGGGTGGAATTCAATGCGCAATCTGGTAAAAATTTGCTTTTAAGGAGAAGAAATTAGATACTTTATGATTGAGCAGCTTCTTCTTCTTTATGTTGACCTTCTGATAATTCAGCGTAACGGCGCAGCTTAGTTTCAACTATTCCATTAAATGTATTTTCGGGAAAATGCCCTTGTTTGTTGGCTTTACCGGCAGGTAAACCTGTTAATAAAGTCATGACTTCGTCAATGGTTTCTACGGCGTAAACGAAAAATTGTTTTTGTTTGGAGGCTTCAATGACTTCATCTTTTAACATCAGATGCTGAACATTAGATTCTGGAATAATCACTCCCTGATATTCTGTAAAGCCTTTGATTTTACAAACGTTAAAGAAACCTTCTATTTTTTCATTGACATTGCCAATAGGTTGAATCTGACCATATTGGTTGACCGACCCGGTTATCGCTAACGATTGTTTTACCGGCAAATGAGCAATTGCCGATAATAAAGCGGCCAATTCAGCGGCTGAAGCGCTATCACCTTCCACTTCCCCATAATTTTGTTCGAACACCAAACTGGCATAAATAGATAAGTGATGATCTACCAAATAGCGGCCGTGTAAAAAGCCCGAAAGAATATAAACGCCTTTGGAATGAAGCGCTCCCCCTAATTCCACTTCTCTTTCAATATCAATAACTTCGCCTTTCCCTAAACGAACCG
>JAFEDN010000242.1 GCA_018241585.1 Pseudomonadota bacterium
ACAGGCTCGTCAAGCCTAGTTTAGGCTAGCACACATTCAGAAACCTTCCTTATATCGCTTAGACGCCGATAGCTCAACTGCTTGGGCGATCATCTCTTTTCGCCATGTTAAATTTTATTTAATAACGAGATTAGGATATTAACCTATTGACGTTATTATCTATATAAGCTATTAACAATTAAATGTCAGCAAACAGAAAAGATATTCAATATGGAGACTTCTGCTGTTTTTCCCAGAGAAATTCATCAGAGAGCTTATAATAAATTGCGTATGATTCATAATGCTGAAACACTAAATGATTTAAGAGTACCTCCATCAAATAGGCTAGAAAAGCTTAAAAGAGATAGACAAGAACAATATAGTATTAGGATTAATGACCAATGGCGTATTTGTTTTAGGTGGGAAAATGGAGATGCTTACGAAGTAGAAATAGTTGATTATCATTAAGAGGTAGAAGTTATGTATAGAAAAAAATTAATAAAACCTGTACACCCCGGCGTCATCCTATTGGAAGAATTTTTAGAACCCATGGGTATCAGTCAATATCGACTGGCTAAAGATATCAGTGTACCTGCAAGACGTATTAATGAAGTCATTAAAGGCAAGCGCGCAATCACTGTAGATACTGCACTGCGTCTTGCTTTATTTTTTGATATGTCTTCATCCTTTTGGTTAGGGTTACAAAAGGATTATGAACTGGATGTGGCTAAAATTGAATTGCAACAAAAAATAAAGAAAGAAGTTCATCCATGGCATGGTAGATTGGCTGTTGCATGGAAACATTAATGATGAAAGTGAGTATAGCTTAAAACTTAGTCTTGCCAAAAATTTTTAAACCGCTGGGGCCGAGTAAGCGAAAGCAAAAATCAATGTATTTATGCTGATTCTAATGAGTCAACGGGGGTAGCCTGTAAATTATAGTTTTTGGCCAGCCTAAAATTAGTCAATGGCGACCTTACAAACCATCTGCCGAAAGACTATAATTTTCGTATACAATGTATACAAAGAGGTAAAATTATGGCCCGTTCACAACCAGCCATTACATTAAGTGTGCGAGTTTCCCCTAAAACTCGTCATCAATTAGAACAGCTATCCGATGCGACAGGACGAACAAAATCGAAGCTATTGAGAACTATTTAGAATTACAAGCTTGGCAGGTTAAAGCAATTAGCAAATCCGTTGAAAAAGCCAATAGCAAAAAAGCCAAATTTATTGATCACCATAAAGTAACTGATTGGCTGAGTAGCTGGGGCAGCCAAGGCGAAAAGGAACCGCCTAAGTGAAAATCCGATGGTTTGAGGATGCTATTGATGACTTAGAGGCATTGCGTCACTACATTACTCAGCATAATCCTATTGCAGCTATATCTAAAAAAATACTCAGCACACTCAACATATTATCCGAACAACCTGAAATGGGAAGACAAGGCAGGGTGCCAAATACGCGAGAGCTTATTATTTCTGATACGCCTTACATTATTCCATACCGAGTTAAAAACGGTATTATTGAAGTCCTCAGAGTTCTTCACAGTGCCATGGAATGGCCGGAACAATTTTAATTTACGAAACTTCGCCGAAAAAGATTCGGCCTGTTGAAAAACCTGGGCACTGGCATGTTACCTCCTAAGCAGTTGCGCAAAGCTAATTCCTTATAGGGTTCAATGAACCAGCCGACTGACTGGTTTAGACGATTATACTCATCACACAGCCAATTTAAAATAAAAAAGTGAACAAAGCGCTTAATATTCTGGGCACTCGCACTTAAATAGGCCTGAATTTGTACTTTTAACAGTCCACGGTACTTCGCCCGAGCTAAACCATTAGGCCATTTATTTAATTAAAAATATTTATAGTAATTTACAAATTTTTATAGTTAATTCAGCTTGATTTAAAGTGTAGAAATGAAATTGTTTCATACCCTGTGATAGTAAAGATTGGCATAAATGAATGACAACTTCTAATCCGAATTTTTTAAGGGAATCTAGGTCGTTTGAAAAAAAAGCTAATCTTTTGCGTAACCAAAGCGGAATCTCTGCGCCACACTTATCTGCAAACCGAATCAGATTTTGAAAATTATAAATAGGTAAGACCCCTGGGATAATCGGAATTCTAATATTCAGCTTTAAACAGTTTTCCATAAAATGGCTGAATGCATCGATGTTATAAAAAAATTGAGTAATAGCACTGTCCGCTCCAGCCTCGACTTTGCTTTTAAAATTAAGTATGTCTTGCCGGCTATCCATTGCTTGTGGATGAAATTCCGGATAGGCGGCTACCGTTATATGAAAAAAATCACCGGTATTACGGCGAATACAGCTAATTAAATCCGCAGCATAACGAAATTCGGAGCAACTTGCGGTTTGCTCATTAGGGAAGTCGCCTCGAACGACTACCAATTGACGAATTCCCAATAGTTGGTATTTTTCTAGTAAATTAAGCAACTTTGAAAGGGTCATCCCTATGCAGGAAATATGAGGAACAATTTTGAAGTTATTTCCAATTAGCCGTTCGACGGTGGTCACTGTTTTTAGCTGGCTGGAGCCTGCCGCCCCAAAGGTAACTGAAAAAAATTTTGGATCAAGTTGCTTGAGCAGCATGCAAGCCTGATTCATCCTTTCAAATTTCTGTTCTGTATCAGGAGGAAAAACTTCAAAACTAGTTGCGAAAATCTTTCCTTGGTTCATCAGCAATTTCCGCTCTGCGTAAATTGCTTCCTGGTTCTGATCAATAGTTCTGGCGAAGCCAGAACTATTGAATGAAGGGAAAGGTCGCTCCGCCGCCGCTTCCCTGAAGCAGCTTCTGTTCCGATACCGAATCCCAGCAAAGCTGCGATTCGGTAATG
>JAFEDN010000243.1 GCA_018241585.1 Pseudomonadota bacterium
GCCGGGGCTCAGTATCCAAACCAGGAAGCAGCTTCCGCTTCAGCGGGAGCTGCTGATTAAGCCGTTAAGCGCTTGACCACAATACCTTAATGATGCTAAATTGAAAACTTTGGGTGGTTTTTTCTTAACATTAGAAAAAACTATGTGTTTATCAACCCATACTTAAAATGTATGGTTTCTTTCAAAGGTACATCATGAACGAATCTTTTTCTGAATTGTTTGAAGAAAGTATAGCTAAGTTAGACCTTCGTCCCGGTAGTTTAGTCAAAGCTAAAATTATTGCATTAACTTCCAATCAAGTCGTTGTTAATGCAGGGCTCAAGTCCGACGCCGTCATCTCCATGAGTGAATTTCCCGATGAACAGTTATCTGTAGGAGACTCTATTGATGTGGTCATTGAAACTGTGGAAAATGGTTTTGGTGAAACTAGGTTGTCTCGAGAAAAAGCTCGCCGTGCTAGAACATGGTTAGAGTTGGAAAAAGCTTATCAAACTGGAGAAGCCATTCTTGGCACTATCGTTGAACGAGTTAAAGGTGGTTTTACCGTAGAAATCGATTCAGTTCGCGCGTTTTTACCAGGCTCTCTGGTTGACGTTAAACCTGTGCGGGACCCCGGCTATTTAGAAGGCAAATCTTTAGAATTCAAAATTATTAAAATGGACCAAAAACGCAATAATGTGGTCCTGTCTCGCCGCGCTATTTTAGAAAGAGAAACCAGCGCTGAAAGAGAAGCCCGTTTGGATGAGTTACAAGAAGGCCAAGAAGTGATCGGTGTAGTCAAAAATATCACTGACTACGGTGCTTTCTTAGATTTAGGTGGCATTGACGGTTTATTACACGTCACTGATATCTCCTGGAAAAGAGTTAAACATCCCAGTGAAGTATTAAAAGTGGGTGAAGAGCATCGAGTCAAGATATTGAAATTCGACCGGGAAAAGAACCGTATTTCTTTGGGTATGAAACAGTTGATGGAAGACCCTTGGCGCAACATCGCCCGCCGCTACCCGAAAAGCTCACGGGTATTTGGTGTGGTCAGCAATATTACCGATTATGGCTGCTTCGTCGAATTAGAAGAGGGCGTCGAAGGTCTGGTGCACATGACTGAAATGGATTGGACCAATAAGAACATCCATCCCAGCAAGGTAGTTCAGTTAAATGACGAAGTAGAAGTAATGGTGTTAGAGGTAGATGAAGATCGCCGCCGTATTTCGTTAGGCATCAAACAATGCAAAGCCAACCCATGGCAGGAATTTGCCGATAAACATCAGAAAGGTGAAAAAATCAAAGGTAAAATTCGTTCAATTACTGATTTTGGTATTTTCGTCGGTTTAGAAGGTGATATTGATGGTTTAATTCACTTAACAGATATTTCTTGGAACGAGCCGGGTGAGCAAGCTGTTCGTAAATACAGCAAAGGCGAAGAAGTTGAAGCGATTATTCTAGGAATTGATCCGGATCGCGAACGTATTTCTTTAAGTATTCGCCAATTGGAAGAAGACCCAGTCACTGAGTTTATGGAAAAACACGATAAAAATGCTAATTTCGAAGCTACTGTGACCGCAGTCGAAGCTAAACGGGCTACAGTGCAATTGGCCGATCAAGTACTAGGTCAGCTAAGAATCAGCGAATATAGTTATCAAAGAACCGAAGATTTGCGCGAAGAATTAAAAGAAGGCGATAAAATTGAGGTAAAAGTAATCAATGTTGACCGCAAAAATCGCCAACTGCAAGTTTCGCATAAAGCAACTCAAATTAAACCGGCAACCAAGAGCTCTTTAGGAGTGGAATCTACTAAGACTACTTTAGGGGATTTACTCAAAGAGCAGATGAAAAATAAAGAAGGCGACGAAGGGCAGGATTAAACTAAACTCCGTTTGGATCATCCCGCGATTAAGTCGCGGGATGATGTTTCGTCGTTATTTGGCTGTACTTTCGCCGTAATCGTTCACCTTTCGCCAAATAATGCATGAGGCAATATTTTAAATCGCCGCCAAGGCGTAGCCACCTGGGCGGTTGACGGCAATTTAAAATATTGACAGATTATGGAACAAAGTTGCCGCGAGGTCATTACTAGGAAATCACTCCATGGTCATTCGAGCTTTGCATTTATTGTTATTACCGATAGCAGCCACTTTTGGCTGGTATGTAGGTAAACGCGATCGTGGAGCTACGTCCCAAGTTTCCCATCAATTACGCCGTGATTATTTCCAAGGATTGAACTATTTACTCAATGAACAATCTGATCAAGCGGTCGATGTTTTTATCAAATTATCTGAAATTGACAGTGACACTGCTGAAATACATTTGGCATTAGGTAATTTGTTTCGCCAAAGGGGAGAGGTAGATCGAGCGCTCAGGATTCATCAAAATCTACTGGCCCGCCCTGAGTTGGATAAACGCTATCATATCCATGCCTTGTTCGCCTTAGGGCAAGATTATCTTAAAGCCGGAGTGTTGGATCGAGCTGAGCAAATTTTCTTAGAGCTAGTTGAAATCAAAGAAGGATGGAACGAAGAACGTCAAAATAGCCTGCATTTCCTCTTAAATATCTACCAACAAGAAAAAGCCTGGCTTAAAGCAATAGATATCACTAAGAAAATCACCATGCATACCGGTGAAAGTACTGATTTTCTGATGTCACAATTTTATTGTGAATTAGCAGAGCAGGAAGCCGCTAAAGGTCAAATTGCCGTGGCGCTAAATTATATTGACCAGTCTCTCAGTGCTGATCCCAATTGCGCGCGTGCTAATTTAATAGCAGGACGTTTAGCTTATAAAACCCATCATTATGAAGCAGCTATTCGACACTACCAGCAAGTGCCGCTACAGAATATG
>JAFEDN010000244.1 GCA_018241585.1 Pseudomonadota bacterium
CTCCCCATAGCAAGCTGCTATCAGCAGCATTACAGTTTACACAAGTGATTGTCACCACGCGTGATTATCAGTTGCCACCGGTACAGATTCGCTTTGACCAGCAACTGGTCAATATCGGCTTTACCAATGAGCAGATCAAACATTATTTGCAACACTACACGCAGTGGCTCAACCCCGCGCCCGCAGAAAGCAAGACCCGAGATAAAGAAAGTAAGTACAACACGCCCAGCAATTTACCGCAACCCACAGAATCCAAACTCAGCACTGCCTTACAACAAAACCCGCGTCTGTGGGCACTCGCCCATGTGCCTCTGCATCTGGCGTTAATCGTGGAAGCCTTTGACGACAAACTGGCAGACAGCGATAGCCCCAAAATTATTCAAGACATCAGTCTTACGGGGTTGTACCTGAAAGTGTTGGAATGTTTTTTACTGCGGCAGTTAAAGCGCCAAGATGTCAAACCCGAGATATATACGTGGCAAACCCTACGCGATCGGCAGTTTATCGCGCTGGACGCACTCAGCTTGTTGGCTTGGGAGGCGTTTCAGGTGGATGAAATCGTGCTTTCGGTCGACACTCAACGCAAAGTGTTGAATCGCTTAACCGAGCGCTATCCTAAATTAACAGCCACTGATATAGAGGCACATTTTCTGCAGGCACTGAATATGGGTCTGTTGCGTAGTGAAGGCGTTGCGCGTAAAAATCCGCTCGATCAAGTCCGTTACTTTATCCACCTCACGTTTCAAGAATATTTTACTGCTTATTATTTATTGCAGAATTTGCAGGGGTATTACGAGGTAGAAGCCTACGAGCATAGTCTAACCTGGATCAGTCAACACAAGTACGAACCGCGCTATACCGTGGTGATGGGTTTTTTGGCAGGTCTGAGTGCCGAGACTCGTTATAATCAGGCACTGCATGCTTTTTGGCATGCCATATTGTCACCACCACATGATATTATTGGGGCGTCGCATATACGTTTAGTGATGCGTTGCCTAGAAGAAGCAGGACTGGATAAACGTATTCCAGCGCGGAAGCAATTATTGGATTTACTGCCAATGTGGATGAATTATGCGTTGCAATATTGGGACACCCATGTTTTTTGTGACAATGATAATTCAGAGAACGACATTCTCTGGTTTATCGAGTCATTATCCACCTGCCCGCGATTATTACGTGATAATGAGTTTAAGTTAGTTGAGTGCTGTATCCAAGGTCTGCAGGATGAACCGAAACGTTGTCGAGAAGCAGCAGCACAAATATTGGGTATAATCGGCCCCGTGGCACCCACAGCTCCCAACCTTGTACCAGCTTTATTACGGGCGGTGGAGAATAAGGAGGTAGATGTTGAAAACGTGGCAGAGGACGCACTGAATAAGATCGGCTTCGTGGCGCCCACAACTCAAAACCTTGTATCAGCTTTACAACAGGAACCGCAGGATACGGACGAAGATATTCAAGAAGCGGCAGATACCGGATGGAACAAAATCAGCATCTTGGCGTCCGCAACCCAAGAGCTTGAACTAGATTCACCGCAGGATACAGAGAGATCTGTCCGTGACATGTTAGAGGACTGGTTGGGTAAGGACACCGTGGCCAGCCCATCCAAAATTCAAGACCTCGCACCGGCTTTACTAAAGATGCTGCAGAAGAATAATGGACCAAATGTCCAATTAGATATTGAAGACACTTTGGCTCAAATTCCATTAACTTTACGGGTGGCCTGTTTCCTGGACCTCATTCGTCAGCCAGTGACCCGGCGTCCAGAAATAACTAAGCAGACTATAGCCATATACCGCTATGCGATGATTATTCAAGATTTCCCCGGCATGCTGTGGCACGCCGATTCTTTGAGATTGCAATTGATCACTGGTACGCAGATGGAAACCATATCAACGCTTGATGTGAGCACTCTAAAGTCTCTATTGGCAGAAATAAAAGAACAATGTAACGAAGATGGTCTGCCGCCTCCACCTACGCTGGCCCAGTGCCAAGGAAAAACTCCACGTTACTCGGCGGCTACAAAACCACCGTTTAAGTCCTTTATGATACCCATCTCCTCTATTGTACCCGTCAAACCAGATGAGAAGCAGACGGTTGGGGGTAAAATGCAGGATGAAGCCTTGAGCCGCAGCCAACGTGTAAAAGCGCGCTTGAAATTGACTGTTGCCACGCCATCACTCCACTCATTGATAGCGCCAGAAAATTGTGTTCCTGAACCTTTCCCTAAGGAAGGGTTTAATGGTGATTCAGATCTTAAATTGATTCGTCAATGCATTTATAACCACAATGATTATAAAAAAATAAATTATTTAGGACTTTATGTTGGTATCCCTTATAGTACAGCCCGACGCTTTTTTGTACCTTCTCCTTATCATCAATTCAAAATTAATAAGGCAGGGACTTATATTCGTAGCCATAAGGCGCCCCACTCAGTTTTTGTTGGTAAAATTCATCAAGATTATAAACTTCCCGAGTTACCCAAGAGAAAGAAACTAAAAGGCCCAGAACTTGTTCATCTAGGCCAAGTGTATCCTCCCGAACAAGCGTTACAAAATAGCCAGCAATCTGTTCAAACAAATAAAAATGATAACGATAGAAATGGAGATGGTAACTTATATGATATTTTATTAACTTATAGGAATAAGGTTTGTCATGATATTGAAAAAAAATTCTCTTCTAAGGAAAAAGAAGTAGCATTAGGACCTATTATTCCGGGTGTTTATAATGAATATCCGTGCGTTATGGTCTATACTCCATTTTTTTTCGATGAAAAAGCTAAACTCCCC
>JAFEDN010000245.1 GCA_018241585.1 Pseudomonadota bacterium
GTCTACAAACAATTCACTTAAGGAGAAGTCATTGGCGATGTATATGTTGATGCCCAAGATTCCGGGTTCTACGACGGCTAAAGGAGATGAACAGTGGATTTCTCTATTTTCACTGAGTTGTGATGCGGGAAGGAAAATTGAAACTGCGCCAGGACGAGTCAACGACCGAATACATTCGGATGCACTAGGTTCAGAAATGGAAATCTTCAAACCTATTGATCAATCTTCGCCGTTATTATTTAGTGAGGCGTGTGGTGGGTCTGCGATTCCACAAGTAAAAATTGATATATGCCATTCTTCTACGGATGGGTTCGTTATGTATATGCAATATATTTTAAGCCATGTGATGGTCAGTAGCTATCATGCACATATCGACGAAGTCGATGGCCACTATGAGTTAATAACGCTCAATTATACGGACGTAGAAATGAGCCTAATTCCACAGGATGCATCCGGCCAACTGGAATCACCTATTAAGGCACAAGCACAAGTGGGTTGTTGGCCTCATTTAGCAACCTTTATTGCGCAGAAGATTCGCGCTAAAACATCCGATGGTTTTAATTTATTTGTTGCTACAGTATACGGTGAGGCAGGTGGAGTTCATTATGGCCGTGAAGCCGCTTGGCGCGCAATAGGTTCTGTTATTATCAATCGAATCAATTCGGGAATTTGGCGTCGCTACTATAGTTCAGATGATATCATTAAACATACCGGTTTTAATGCATCCTTAACCCAAATAAAATCAATTGGGATCAAGTGAATTTTAAAAACCATCAACAATTTTTAAAGGCCTGGGCGAACTTACACGGTCGCACAATCAACCATCATAGTGCTATGACTCGCGATGAAGGGCATATCATCAATGCGATGCAAAGAACTTTACAAAATGTGTATGGTGGTCAAACCACTATTAAGGCTAACTATTATTATAGCCCGCGTTCTATGCGTGGAAAACAGCCTAGTTTTTTATCTCATTTGGAAAATCCAGAACAATATAAGGTCCCCGTTCCAGGTGTTTTAGATCATGATTTTAAATTCTATAACATTCCTGCAAACGTGGAAAGAAGGGCTGGTAAAAAGAAATGAAAAATTATCTTTTTATGCTTCTGATATTCTTGATCTCTTCGGCCAACGCAGTGAAGGTAAATTCTATGTATGTCAATGGGGGAAGTTATAAAATACTGCACATTATTAATAGAAATAATTCGGGATACATCTACGCTGATAATTATCGACATCAGAAGATTCTCATTTATAAAGCCAGTTTTCCTTATCTTCCAAATAGCGTGTTTGGGTCAGATCAAATAGATATGACGGATATACTCAGCATTGATTTTCAATGTAAGAAAGAGAGTAACATGGGGTGTACTCGTTTTTTTAATCGTCGGAATGACAAATTAAGTGATATTTACACTTATATATTGGATTATGATGCTGTAAAAGATATCGTTGCTTACTTTATTAAAGAGGAAGGCTTAGTAGTTATTAGTCGAGCCTTTAAAATATGCAAAAAACCTTTGACTTTTCATGTCAACCTTGAGGAGAATTCGGATTTCGGGCTTAAAACGAAATTTTTATTGAAAGGCGGCCTGCAACTAGATTATGAAACTCCTGATGGAAAAGATATTCTTAAAATAATCCATCCTGATTATGAAAAATTGTTAGGCAATTGCAGTTAAATGAATAGGATTCTACCAATGAGCTAAATGCCTAGAGGAATTACCCCTGATACCATGTTCGTCTATGACCTTAAACTTCCTGCCGATTTTAAACCTACTACAGATGGATCTGAAGTCAGCGATTTCATGACATTGTCTTTAGTAGAATTAGCAGAGTTAGTGTATGACACCGAAGATTTTAAATATAACTCTGCTTTGGTTATCCTCGATTTTTTGATTAGACAGGGTGGCATTTCTTCTGATCATCCCGAATATTTAGAAACCATCGCTGCATTAAGACGGCCTTTATTTGAAGAGGATGTCAGTGGATGGCAAAATGTACGAATATAACGGATGGACATTCCCGAACTGTTCCAATTCGTTCTATTTATCAAGTTAAAAAATTACCATTCTTAGCTCGCGCTTATCGTTATGCGTATGACTATCAGTCACTGAGTTTACCTTCTTTGTTTCAAACCAATCGCAAAATAAGCTCACGTATGGTGCGTTGGTTATTTAAGTCAGGGCTGGGAAAGTATCAAGGACAGTTCACTATACAAACTCCGCAAGGGGTAGGTTATTGTGATATGAATATCAGTAACAGTCAGTTCCATGCGATTTATTTTCGTCGGTTTCAAGGAGGGTATGAGCTTTTATAATCCGCTACGCGAAAAAATAATAGGAAGGAACTGCAATCTGGAAAGCTCTAATGAAAAAAGAGAAGATAGAGATAGAGTCATCGATTGTCGTGACCGTATCCTTCATTGGTGCTGACTAGCCCGTCATGTAGCTTGGTCTCGGGGGTGTGCGACAATAATATTGGTGAAGCTTAGCTATCCCGTCTAGAAGATTGCTATTTTTTGTCCTCTCCCGCTATGAATGACTCTATTTTTGAAATGGTATTCATTATTTGGAGGTGATGCAAGATGTTAAAAACGAAAACAAAAAAAATGGACTTGTTAAATCCCGATGCCGCTGGCATTGATATTGGCAGTAGCTGACTGTGATCATGAGATTGAACAGGTTCTCAAACAACAAATTCCACTTGAGACGGGGAAAGAGGTTCCAAAGACGTTGCTCGATAAGCCCAAAAA
>JAFEDN010000246.1 GCA_018241585.1 Pseudomonadota bacterium
TTTTGTTAAATCAAATGCGAGTCACTAAAGTGCATCATGCTGATGACAGCATTTATGTATTGCTCGAAGATCCGCCACCTGAGTTAGTAGCAGTTTATCAAGCCCTCAATATCCCGTGGCACAAGAAATTTAGCCAGGAAAGCCGTTTTGTTGTGACTCGAAAATTATAACCTGTTGTAATTTAACCTTTTTTTTAAATTCCGATCCGAAGTCGAGATGTATTTTATGGTTTTATAAGATAAGCCAATCAAGGCTGTAACATGACTGGCTTGAGTTAGGCTTATTTGTAACACAACAAACGCCCTGGGGATGACTATAGCATATTCTTCTTCTTCAGGGTGAAGGAGTTTCTGTATGCTAAAGCAAAATTTAATACAAATCCCGTCAGATCAACCTCAAAGGGTAGGTAAAAGAACTCAGTATTACCTAGGGAAGAAATATCCCTGCATAGCTCGTGGACTATAATAGCGGTATCTATGGTTCGTCCAACGCCGCAATCGGCAGAAGATAAATGAATCCACTGATTGTATCCTTACGCAGTTGTCGAGCCAGGGATGCGGGTATAAACAGGTAAATGGTCACTCATTTCTTCCTGAAGTAATTGATTTTTTATTATCAAAGTTTATCGATTATTTTTCTATTCTCTTTACAGAATATTGGCTTTAAATTCTAGCATCAATATAGCACCAGCAATTTTATCTATTTGAAGCTACTATTAAGTGTTTGATTTTATTGTGCCACTAGTACGCAAATTCTCATTATAATCTATTGATTTATAATAAAATTGTTTTCGGGTGTTTCAGAATATACTCCGAAATGCACCCCAAAAAATTCCGCGCTTGAAAAATCTCCTACCCCCTGCGCGTTGCCTCACCAAAATACCTAACTTTAGGAAGGGGATGATCTCTATAACATTGACTCATAATTCACCTAACCCAAAATTTTGTTGTATTTAATCAACCCCATCGATAGACAGGTAAAAATTATCTCAACAGGCTTGTTATTTAAATAGGTCTTCCATCGTAACTATCCCCCCATCGACTATCTCATCCAAATAGAGATTTTTTTTAACTCCATTGGCAGAAATTAAGGCGGTAAAAATTTGTTTTCGGGTTCTCGTTACTTCTCTAAAAATTTTCAGTTTTTCTTTTAATTTTAAAAATTCCTTTTTATTAATAGTAAAGGGATCTTGAGTATATTTTATTTCACAAAGTGTAATACTATCATCATCTCTATCAAACAATAAATCTATTTGTACGCCAGTTTCCTTCGTTTCTTTTCTTGGTTTATATTGCCATGTATTCGGCACAGATATTGAACCCAGATTTAAGGAATCGGTAATCTCTGAAAGATGCTCATAGCAAATAGCTTCAAATGCAAATCCGGACCAACTATACCAACTAGAAGAAAGATGATTTTTTATCCAATAATCCTTAGTTAAGCCTTTTTTTAATAAGGTTTGTTTTATTGGCTCAATCCAATAAAAATAAAATAGAGTATATTCATCGATCACTTTATAATATAAACCCTTTTTTTTATGAAAATAGGGCGTAAATCCAAAAATAAAACCTGTATCTTCAAGAGCCTTTAGTTTCCTCATGCCCGATTTTCCCTGCAAAGCTGTACCCATTTTTTTTAATAATTCTGCTTGTCCGATACCATATCGGTGTTTTGCAATATGACGCAAAATTTCAATATATATTTCCGAATCATCAAATAACGAGGAAAATAAATTGTTAAATTCGTCCAAGAAAAAACTATTTTTTCTAAAAGTTAGCTGCTCAATATTTTGAGTAGCCGATAAACCTTTCTCTATTTTTGTTAAATAGTAAGGAACACCACCCATCACCATATAAATTTCCAATATGTGTCTGTTACTTAAGTGAATACCGACATGATTTAGAAATTTTTTGGTGTCAGTTAGATTAAATGGACTTAGATTTATCTTCTCAGTTAATCGATTATGTAAACCACCTTTATTATCAACAATTTTATCAATTATCCATGATGCAGAAGACCCACAAATAATCAATTTTATCCTTTTATCTTTTGACCAATGCTGGTTCCAATAGTAATCGAGACTTTCTAATAATTTTGAATTCTTAGTTGCCATCCACGGGAATTCATCCATAAAAATAATAATTTTTTTTCCCTGAGAAACAGTAGCTATCGCATTTGTTAATAGCTCAAAAGTCTCGTCCCAATTTTTTACTGATTCTAACCGAGCGCCATTATAAAAAACATGACCAATCCGCTGCGTAAAATGCTGAATTTGTTTTCTTAAGGATGCTTTCTTTTCTCCAGTAACATCAAAAAAAATGATATTATCTTTGTCTACAAAAAAATTACGAATTAAAAAAGTCTTGCCAATCCTTCTTCTACCATAAAGGGCAAGAAATTCTGGATCCCGCGATTCTAATATCCGGCTCAAC
The DNA here is from genome assembly GCA_018241585.1 of Pseudomonadota bacterium. Classification (GTDB taxonomy): domain Bacteria; phylum Pseudomonadota; class Gammaproteobacteria; order Coxiellales; family Coxiellaceae; genus JAFEDN01. The sequence goes on from JAFEDN010000246.1 coordinate 2,433, forward strand.
TTACCCAATTCTTCTTTTCTGCCTATTATGTTCATAATTAACCCCGTTGTGTTATCATTCACCTTGGAATTATATTCCAAGGTGAATGATAACACAACGGGCGCCTTAGTCTGCCGGACAAAAAATTTAATTTTGGGGCCGCCAAGTGCATAGTCGAAGCATCATTATTCTCAATTATAGCGGAATCCTAAATAATCCGCCCTAGCTATTTGCTTTCGCTGTCTGTAAAATAATGATTTTTGTTTGGAGTAAGGATGTCAGCCCCGTATTCATTAGATTTGAGAAGAAAAGCCATTTTAGCTTATGAAGATGGAGAAGA
>JAFEDN010000247.1 GCA_018241585.1 Pseudomonadota bacterium
CTTCAAAGGAATTTTCAAACCGATCAATATAGGTCTGTGCAGATTGAATACGAATATCGTCATGTATGGTCATATAAATCCCGCGATAAGTGTGTAAGCGGCTACGCCACCATGAAAAGCAACTTGCCACTTCATGGCGTACTTCGTTTGAAATTAAACAAAAGCGAGTGCTACATGAGCCTTTTATCGAAACTCGTTGAAATTCTATTCAACTATGAATAGAATTTCAAGAATTATTTTTGAGAATTGTTTTTGAGAATGAGAAGCTCCGGTTTTACCAATAGTACAATGGCTGCGGAATGGTTTATCAAAAACCCTCGTTTATGAGAATGATGTGGTTCAATAAGAAATGTATGATTAGCCGCCCAATGAGATATCCTGGAATACTAATATTTATTACTTTATGAAAAATAATGATTTGGCAAGAGAATGGATAGGATGATAAGCTTTGGCATCATCAGGGTGCAGATAACTAATCCACAGTTCTGGATTATCATATAACAATTGCCTGGGTCTTCCCCAAATTTTTTCGTATGCAGGGCTAATATAAATTATTTTTGATAAATCTGAGCTACTTAACCAATAAACGCTTTCACTTAAGTCGGCTACTTTTTCTAAAAATTCCCCTATTTTATAAATGTTCATGAACATATGGCTTATGGATGAGGTAGTGCAGGCCTATACTGCTCTATAGATTCCCGTTTATAAGACTGCATTATAACGTAAATCTTCCAAGGTACGAAATTTAACTTTTCCTTGCTAGGCAGCAAAGAAAACTGTATTTGGGCTTTGTCTTCACTCACATAGCGCCCATCATGCCGATACCAATTGTCGTAAATTTCTTTTTCAAATAAAGTAAGGACATGATCAATCAATCATCTCATGCTCAGCAATCTGATAGTGTTGAAAAAAGAGCTTTTTATAGACCCAAAATTGAAAATCAATCGCATGGAAAGATCAGCAGGCACAAGATAGCTAAAACGGCCACACATCTGGAGCTAAAAGCCGATCCGATTGCAAGTCAAAGCTTTTCAAGTACGCTTGATCCTGTGAGCGTCATTCCATTTGTTGCTCCAGCCGAAACAATTCTTTCTGATTGGCCAAATCTGATAATTTTAGATGGATCAGCTACGGCCTCATTGCTTACGGCAGGGATTAACCAAGTTGAGACGACAGGAGAAACTGACCGGGATATTTTTCAAGAATTTCAGACCGGCTCGGTAGATTCTATAATTCCGCATAATTTTTTACCCACGATTCCGCCAGTGAGTCCAAAATTTTTCTTGAGCTCTACCCAACAGAGCAGTGCTGCCGGTCTGCCAGGTATTGGAAACCGGTTTTCTCAATTGCAGATTGGTGTAACCCCAAGCGATCAAAAGCCAGAAAGTTTGCTCATTTCAATTCAGGGGTCTGCAAGTACACTTCAGCCCTCGCCAACTTCTTCTTTAACTTCAGGTGTTGCTCTTTTTGGAAGAGGGCGGCAGGAGCATCATCAAAAAGAAGGGCAAGTAACCAAAAACACTTCAGTAATGGGTAGGGTATTTCATGCCAATCATTAGCAACTTGTCCACGGAAAGGCAATTACCTGATCAATATGATTTGCTTGCACAGCTAGCATGATCAAACGATCGATGCCTAGAGCCACACCAGCACAGTCCGGCAGGCCATGCTGGAGTGCGGCAATAAAACGGTTATCAATTTCTGGAACTTTTTGCCCCTGATTTTGTCTGTTTTTTTGATCTCGCTGAAAGCGAAATTGCTGTTCTTGGTAATCAGTTAGCTCATGAAAGCCATTGGCTATTTCCAAGCCTTTGATAAACAATTCGAATCTCTCCCCAAAAGGCGGGTCGGTTGACGTTAACCGTGCTAACGCCGCTTGACTGGCTGGGAAATCAAAAACAAATACAGGAACATCCAATCCTAAATACGGCTCTATAGCGTGAGTCATAATCAACTGCAAACAGGTGTCACGATCCAGCTCGCTGGCGCTGGTTCCTAACCAGTTTTGGGTATCGATGAACCCAGTTAAGCTTTTATCAGAGCAGGAAACTATGTCAATACCCAGGTATTGTTTAAATAACTCTCTATAACTTATCCGCTGTGCAGCAGGTGTTTTTAAAATGTGTTGCACTAAATTGTCGACTTCAGCCATTAATTTAAAGTGATCAAAACCGACTCGATACCACTCTAGCATGGTAAATTCGGGATTATGTCTGGCTCCTTGTTCAGAAGCTCGAAAGACTTTGCTGATTTGATAGATGCTGCCATAACCGGCAGCTACAAGCCGCTTCATCGCATATTCAGGAGAAGTCTGTAGATAGTAATCTCTCTCAGGAGTGGTCACGGCCAAACTGTGCAGATGCTGATCGGTAACGGTAAATTGGCTCACTATAGGAGTTTCTACCTCCATTACCTTCCGATCTGCAAAAAATTGGCGTATTTTTGCTAAGATTTGGGCTCGTTGCTGTAGGTTTTTAAAAGGCGCGGTTGGACGCCATTCCACTACTTTACTCGAGAAACGTATTGCCCGGTTCGGGTATCGACTTTAATCATTTCGCCTTGTTCCACAAATAAAGGTACCCGCACTACAGCGCCTGTTTCTAATACCGCGGATTTACCGCCGCCGCTAACCGTATCGCCTTTTAATCCGGGATCAGTTTCAGTGACCATCAAAATGACTTGGTTAGGGGGAGTTACTGTTAATGGAGCACCGTTGTACATGGTAATA
>JAFEDN010000248.1 GCA_018241585.1 Pseudomonadota bacterium
ACAGACCTTATCTGTCTCCGAAAAGACGTTAGCTGATAGATTGTATGTTATGTTTTCTCATGATTCGGTTTTTCAACGCTTGATTTTTAATATCTTGAACAATGTCACCAATAAACAACATGCTGCTGTTTTCGTTAATGCCTTAATAAAAATGGGTCCTGCGAAATTGGCACAAGCCAAGACAAAATTTGATAACGCCAGAGCTTCTGCTTCAAATCAAAGTGCTAACTCTAGTCATCAAACTGTTAATCATTCTCTACCTAAACCTTCTGTTCCCACTGCAAAAGAAGTAGCTGGTACTACTAATATATCTCATTCTAAACCTGCTACTCCTGCTCCAAAAGAAGTTGCTGCATCTCAACCTAAACCAGTTCCGACTCCAAAACAAGTTGATCAACGTAATACTGAAAGAAAACATTCTCAACAGAAGACTACCCAGAGAATATATATGGATATGGCGCCTCAATCGATACCTGTTAAGAAAGTGAGCATCGCTTACTGGCAAGCGCTAATTAACGAAGTGCGTGGTTACGAAAAACGAGCAAATGAAAAATTCAGAAATGAGCATAGGGATGGGCTTGATATTTACAATTTTTATCGTCCTTACATAGAGTCTGCTGCTAGAGACTCTAATCTTGACGTCCAGGTCCTTTTACGTGAATCTGGAGCGCAGTTCCTGTTAGAAATTACTTATAATTTACAATTATTTCAACCTCGTGTTGAGCCAAAACAAGATTTTAGTAGAGGTTTTGGTGATGAGGGTTATCAGGATTATATGTCCAGTCATCCAATTTCTGGTTGTCAGTCCAATTTATGCAATGAACATCAGAAACAAAACCAAACTCATCCGTCTAAACAGCCTTCTTATTCTGGTTCTTATAAAAAACTAGATGATGATGAGCAACAAAACTCCTTCCAATGGTAATGATTGTGCGGGGCTTTTTTAAGCCCCGTTTTCTTTTCTCTTCTGATTATTCGTCTTGATTTTTTCTCTCACTTCAGGTAACATATTATTCTATTGCGGGGTGGAGCAGTCTGGCAGCTCGTCGGGCTCATAACCCGAAGGTCGTAGGTTCAAATCCTACCCCCGCTACCAATTAATAAAAAAAAGGGGAAAGGGCCAATGGCCCTTTTTTATTGCGTAAAAATGATGTTTAGCGAGCTTCAGGCCGTCATTGAACCTACTATCATCGCTCTAGGTTATGAATTGTGGGGCTGTGAATGGGTCAATCTAAGTAAAAATACTCGCCAGCTGCGCGTCTATATTGAAAGCGAGCAGGGAGTTAACATTGATGATTGTGCCAAAGTCAGTAGACAGATCAGTGCAATTCTTGATGTGGAAGACCTTATCCAGGGGTCTTATTTGCTAGAGGTTTCCTCGCCGGGTTTGGAGCGGCCATTGTTTACGCTTGCGCAATGTCAACGATTTGTTGGCCAACCGGTTTTGGTCCGTTTAAGAGTCGCTAAAAACGGCCGCCGAAATTTCGGTGGTATTTTAGAAAAAGTGATGGATGAGTCCATCATTCTTGTCCTAGAAGACAAGACCGAACAAACGATCCCATGGCGGGATATAGATAAAGCGCATTTAAAATTTGTTGTTAGTAAGGGTAAAAAAACTTAATTTCAACAAAGTGGCGGAGGAACTATGAACAGTAAAGATATTTTGTTAATGGTGCAATCACTTTCTAATGAAAAAGGTGTGAGCCCGGAAGCTATTTTTCAATCCATAGAAGCGGCTTTAGCTACTGTGGCGGCGAGACGCTATGAAGGTGAAGATGTTCATATCCGTGTAGCCATTGACCGCCGTTCTGGAGATTATGAAGCTTATCGTTGTTGGACTGTGGTCAAAGACGAAGACTCATTGGAAGAACCTGCCCGAGAAATCCTATTAGCAGAAGCGGTTAACGTTGACCCTGAGCTCAACGTAGGTGATGTGATTGAAGAGAAAATTGAACGTCCGGAATTTGGTAGAATAGCCGCTCAACAGGCAAAACAGGTTATCGTACAAAAGGTTAGGGAAGCTGAACGAGGCAAGATCATCGATCAATATCGTGCTCGTATCAATGACATTATTATCGGAGTGGTCAAGAAAGTCACTCGTGAACATATTATCCTGGATATGGGTGAAAATGCAGAAGCACTATTGTCGAGAGAGGAAATGCTGCCTCGGGATGTTTTCCGCATCAATGACCGTGTTCGAGCCTTATTATATACCGTGCGTGAAGGTAAACGCGGACCACAGCTAGCCGTTAGCCGGACTCGACCTGAATTCCTAGCCGCTTTATTCAGAATAGAAGTTCCCGAAATCAGCGAAGAAGTAATTGAAATTAAGGGAGCTGCGCGTGATCCTGGTTCTCGCGCCAAAATTGCTGTTAAAACCAACGACGGGCGTATTGATCCAGTCGGCGCCTGTGTTGGTATGCGCGGCTCGCGTGTTCAGGCAGTTTCCAACGAATTAGGCGGTGAACGAATCGATATCGTGCTATGGGATGACAACCCTGCTCAATTTGTCATCAACTCCATGGCTCCTGCTGAAGTATCTTCCATCGTAGTCGATGAAGACGCGCACAGTATGGACATTGTAGTGACTGAGGAACAGCTAGCGCAAGCTATAGGCCGTTCCGGTCAAAATATACGTTTAGCCACAGACTTAACCGGCTGGAAATTAAACGTTATGACTGAAAAAGAAGCTGCTTCCAAACAAGAAGGTGAAACC
>JAFEDN010000249.1 GCA_018241585.1 Pseudomonadota bacterium
TGATTGGCGGTGGTTTAACAGCAGTTGATACCGCTACTGAAGTACAGGCATATTATTTGGTTCAGGTAGAAAAAGTAGCGTTTCGTTATCAGGCATTAAAAATCTTTTATGGTGAACAGTACCTGCGTTCGCAATTTTCAGACAATGATTTAATCATTCTCGATGAATTTTTAGAACACGGTAATCAGGTAGCTGCTGAGCGCCTATTGGCTCAGCAACAAAATCGCACTGCTGATTTACTAGGTTTGATTCGCAAATGGGGTGGGGTGACTATTGCCTATCGCCGTACCATGCAAGAATCGCCGGCCTATCGGCGAAATCATGAAGAATTGATCAAAGCCTTAGAGCAAGGGATTTATTATGCCGAAGGATTGGAACCGGTGGCAGCTATTTTGGACCAGCAAGGTCAAGTTAAAGCGCTCCAATGCCGCTGGTCAATTTGGGATGAAAGCGGGCAATGGGTTCAAACCGATGAACAGCAGGCTATCCCCGCTAGAACGATCTTGGTCGCCACCGGTGCTCGGTTAAACGTTGCCTATGAATTCGAGCATCGGGGTACTTTTTTGAGGCAGGATCGTTTTGAATACCGGCGATATGAACTTTTCCATGGTCATCTCCGCCAGGTTGATACTTTGGGGCATGTCAAAACGGATCATTTTGGCGCCTTTACCAGTTATATCAAAGATCATAGAAGGGTGAGTTTTCTAGGTGATACTCATCCTATTTTTCATGGTAGTGTAGTCAAGGCAATCGCCTCAGCAAAACGGGTTTATCCTGAAATTTGCCAGTTATTGAATGGCTACATCGGTCATGGAGATGATCAAGAATATCAAGCTTTTCGCGATAAAATGACTCAGTTATTTGGTTCCAAAGTAGTGAAACTGCAAAGACATAATTCTGCTGTGATGGAATTAGTAGTTCGTGCACCGATGGCAGCAAAAAAAGCCCAAGGAGGGCAATTTTACCGGTTACAAAATTATGAATATCCATCTAAAAAATTACCAGCAACTGCTTTGCAGATGGAGGGATTGCCCTTATTAAGTGTTAGTCATGTAGAGGACCCTGAATTATTGTCTTTTTTTGTTGTTGAACGAGGAGTCAGCTCACGTTTAGCGGCAAAATTCAAAGAAGGTGATCCAGTGGCTTTGATGGGGCCAACTGGAGCGCAGAGTCCTAGTTTACTTAAACCCTCAAGAATACTGGTTATTGGTGATCTATTCGCTCCGGCCTTTCTGTTTTCAATGAAACAAAAATTTATTGAGGAGGGGCATCAAGTTTGGTATCTGGGATATTTTGATCAAGCTGAAGCAGTCTACTGCCAAAACGAAATTGAATTAATTGCGGAAAAAATTGTTTGGGTCAGTAATCAGGGGCAAATCACTTGTGGACGAGCTCAAGACAGCAGCTTTACCAATATAGATTTGGTCAAAGCACTTCTGAAGTTTGAGCATTTATCTCAAATTGATCAGGTTTGGGTGATTGGCTCGTATTGCCTTTTGGAACAAACTCGCCAGGCTCAAAGGAGTGAACCTGATCGGTTATGGTCGAAGGGCATCAGCATCATGGCTTCAGTCTATGGGCCTATGCAGTGCATGTTAAAAGGAGTCTGTGCTCAATGTTTACAGTGGCAAATTAATCCTACAACCGGGGCTCGTAGCAAGGCCGTGTATGCTTGTTCATGGCAACATCAACCACTCGATTCAATTGATATCGTTAATATTGAACAACGTCTTAGTCAAAATCACTGCCAAGAGATTTTGAGTAATCTTTGGCTAGATTACATCGATGCTAATCACTCTTAAAAAGCAATCCGGATTGCAGAATTATTTAAAAGTGATACAATCTTTTCACTTATGTTAATAAACTGAGGGGAAAAATGAAAAAAACAAATGGCGAACATAAAGAAGTTGCAGCTACTTTAACTGAAATAACTAACTATAAAAAAGAGCTACAACCATCCGACCAGCAATATCCGGCTTTATCTATGCTTGAAGAAAAATTCTCTACTGTAATTCCAAGGTTAGACCAAATCGAATCTAAAGATCAGTATATCAAAACACTACTTGGCCTATACATAATAGCAGCGCAGAAAAACCTTCATCTGCTATCGCGGCCATTGATGATTTTATTAAAGAGAACCATCAAGGTTGATGTAGATATTATGGGATATGCTCTGTTTAAAGAGGGTTCGGGAGATTCCATTAATAATAAAACTGAAAAACATCCATTTTCGGTCTATCAGTATACTCAAGGTAATGGTTATATATGGGGTGAAGCGCATGCTTTTGATCCCTTTTTACCGGTTTTGTTTTTATATGCAAGTGCTTGCAGGTCTGCAGAATATTTTGCGCCCACGATGGCTCCCATTATTATAAAAATAATAACGGATTATTTAATTTACTTTAAAGATGAACCAGAAAAACATGCAGAAAAGCAACGAGCAGGTACTGTTAACTGTAGCTCTCAACTTTTACAAAAAGAATTGTCGGAGTTGTTCACCGTACCAAAAGCTCTAGAGATGGCTAAAGAACTTGAATCTACCGACTCACTGAGTTTATAGGAATATTTTTGGTAGAAAAACCTATCCTGATGAGGGTTTGCAAGGGAGAGGAGAGCGGTAGCGACCTTTCCCTTGATTACTGAGTTCCGGCTTT
>JAFEDN010000024.1 GCA_018241585.1 Pseudomonadota bacterium
TTTGCATTAGAATCAAATCCCTGCTTCAGACTCATGTTGCATTGGACAAGACTCTGATGCAAAACCGAATCAATATAGTTTTAAAACGAAGAGGCTTATGATCGAGATGAGCTGTGGCGAAATGGACGTAAAATCAAGAGATTGGATTTGGATAGTCATGCTATTAAAATTTTTACCAATGCGTTGCTCAATACACTCTTTACTATCTAAAAATGGTAATACTAATATCTAAAACTATTTATGCTTGCTGTCTCATTCAATTCAGCTTTATCATCTTCAATATCAGCTCGATAAAACTCCTTAGAAAAAGAGATAATCGCCTGTGAAGTAGTTTTGGCTTTTATTTGAGTAGTAACGACATCTACTTCCTTGACATGGGCTCCATAAGGAGAGCCCGACACGGGAAAGTATTCAGAAGTCACTCTACGTTCGAGACTAAAATTAATTCCTCCATTTTTATTTGGTTTACATTTAATATGATCATATTTTTGCTCCTGGTGCGCCCCGCTATGCCCCCCAACAAGCTTTTTATTAAAAAATAACGTCCTCGATGACTGAAGTAATTCACGCAGGTTAGCGCAATCTAATGGTAATGGTTCTGATTTTTTCATGCTAATTTGCTCCAGAAAATCTCTAGCTAAGAACCGCAGTGGTTACAACCACAGCTTGCTCAACGGTTAAATCAGCGCCATTAAATTCTAGCTGGGTTTTCTTAGAAAATATCCCTCTTGTAGTAATAGCTAGGCTCACATGGCTTCGCGTGCGCTCATAATCATCGGTTTCTCTATTTTTGAGTGCGCTCAGCAATCTTTCTTGAGCAAAGCGACATGAGCTATCAGGGTATGTAGTAATCAAATTTCTGTTCCAGGTACTATAAAGAGATAAACTCGCACGGCATCGCCGCGGTAGTAAATTCTGATCGGCTGAATTTAGCAATTTTCTATAGTCCAGTTTTCTGCCTTCTTTCTGCAATCTGGGTGCGGAATGACGTATTTGTTCACGATCATTATCCGCCTTTTCATCTCCTAGTGCACAGTATGCTATTCGGCCTAATATACACACGGAAGCGATCATAGGAATTGTTTTTCGCGATTGTGCCACATTTGATAATACTTCTATGATGTTACTGATTCTAGACATTTGCTGACTCCTATAAAAAATAATAAGCGTTATCAGATCATTTGGCGATAATATAGAATGGAATGAAAATAATTAAAATAGAGTAAAAATACTCTATAGCCGCCTCTATTGACTCCTACTTGTATCGTGAACAGATGAGAGTATTTTTTAGTACTGAATAATAAAATGCAATTAACTCTTTACTACTACGACATTTCAGAATAACACGAAGATTAGAAAGATAATTTTCTACTGTCCTTGAAGAAAGATGCAAGATTGCAGCAATTTTTTTTGCAGAATATCCTTCTGATAACAGTTTTAAGCAACTGTGTTGTTGTGGAGACAATGAAGCGATAGGGCTAGAATTAAACAAATCATTGCGCTCGAGCTCCTGGATATCATTTATGAATGCCAGGCGCTTATCCTGGTATTTTGAGAATTTATGATCTTCTTTTATAGTATAACCTTGGGATGAATGATCCAGCTTGAAGATGATGTCATAAGCCTTATTTAGAGTAGATGAGGAGGTAATCACTTTATTAAAATACAAAATAAAACGCTGCAATAAATCTATATTCTCAATATAAATCTGATTAATTGCGTTATTTTTAAGATGAGTTGCAAAATGATAAAAATTGCTGTGAAGATGTTTCTTTTCAATAATAGTAAAGGTATGCCTGACACCAAATTGAGCAGCTTCAGTATGCATTTTTTCACTCAGGCCAATGCGCTCCAGAGAATCCCATAAAATATAACAACCTAAATTATGCTTTTTTGCCAGGTGAATATCAGCATTATAGTATTTATTTTTCAAATAATGTTCTGCAAACTTCGCATTATTGCTGATTCCAGAGAAATGTCCTTGTTTGGTGACATTCACATGGGCAAAATAAGTGATACCCAGCGTAGTCAATGGTCTGCATATCGTTTCCATATCTTGACTGTGAATGAGTGCTGGATGATTCAAAATAATATCTGCCATATCACGTTCATAATTTTGAATAAAATGAATAAGTATGCACAGAGAGATTATCGGATGTTTTTTTAGTATACTGAATTTTATTATTAAAAAATAGACTCGCTGATTCAGAAAAATTCAATGGTCTTATAGGCATTTTGGGGATATTGAGCAATTTGCACATCATCAACTGTATTGCGCCAGCATATCGCGGAAGGTGCTCATTTAGGTCAAGGTTTAGAGTTGAAAAAATAATATTGCTCAGGCAAAAGAAATTTTTATCGCTAGCGTGAAAATAAATAGGAGCGCCTCTTGACTTTTGCTCAGAGCCAGTAAAATCTTTTGAATCTTTATTCAAACCCAATATATCATGATAAAAAAATTCTTCTTTAAAATTTCGATGAATTGATTTTGAATCATTTTTTCTAACCAAAATATTATCTTCTATATAACTCATTACGGTATCATTCTGAAAATAATGAAGGTCTTTTTCTCCAAAAATATCCACTAATTTTTTTGCAATAAATTTTTGCCATACTGAAGAATAATATTTAGGAAGATAGAGAAAATCTTCGGTCAATCTATGACTATTATAATCTATGGCAATATAAATTGCCCCTACGGCAAAATCGGTCGGCACTAAGAGCTGCACAGCAAAAACTAACCCTAGTGACCTCAACGATATGATGGCATAACCGCGATACTCTGGAAGCATTGCAGTAAAAACAATATGTACTGTTATACAATTTTTATCTAAAAATAGTTCATAGACAATAAATCCAATTAATTTTTCTGAATTTCCCTGATCAATTATAAGATCTATTATTTTTTCTTCTAGGATGTCTTCTTGGAAAATTGATTTTAATTCTTCCTCGTCTCGCTGGCCAGTGGAACAAAAATGGGCGGAAAAGAGCGTATATAAATTATTTCTTTCTGTTTTTGAAAGATCAGAAGATTTTTTTAATTGGGTGACTATTACTTGATCATTGGTGAAATGAATATTTGTTTTTATCTGGTTTGAACAAGGGGTGAAGTTTATTTTTTCTACCAGAAATAATTTAGAGGCACTGGGGTTGCTTTTAATCCTTGAAAAGTTATTAATGATAAAATCCAGATGCTCATAGCGCTTGTGCTCTAAAGCATATTCTATTGGAGCAAGAGTTACCCTCGGGCCAGGAGAGAAAATATCCGCACCATACTGCATTAACCACTTAAGGACTTCAAGAGGAAAAGACAAAATTGCTGTTGTCACTACTGGTGTACCTCCCAAACGGCATTGGTTGGGATTTTCACCTTCCATCAAGCCTTTTACAAATGTTTTCAAAGAATATTCTTTAAATTTGTTTAACTCTTCAATCAGGGCATAGGAATTCTCTCTATTGGGATTGACATAAGCATGACCTTCGTAATTGCTAGAAATAATATGGCGGCGAAAACTTTTTTCAAGTTTACCATGAAAAAAAAACCAGATGGATTTAACCTCTTGTATAATGTCAGGAGGAAATGGTGTGATTTCATATTGACTATTAAAGTAATCAAAAATAGCAACGAGTTGAGTTAATGCTTCAGGGGTAGTCAATTTAATTAAAATCTCTGATGTTCCATTCTCTAATGGATTATAACCTTTTTGCAGGGTGATTTCTTCATAAACTGCCGGCGGTACTTGAGAGCTTAATAAAATGCTAGGCCTTTTTTCGTCAAATTTTAGCTCTGTTAACTTTTCTGCATCGAGTTTTTTATACCATTGCCATTTCTCTTCCAGAGATTTTCCATATAGATAAAATCGATCTCCTTGTCTAAATAAAGTATTCCTGCCAAGCAATAGGTGATCTGCTATTGGCATTCTTTCTATATCCAGATGAGGTTTAACCGATATCAAAACTAGATCGTAATTTGACAAAAAGTGTATTTGGCCTTTAAAAAATTTCTGAAAAACAAGACGAACCTTTTCAGCATAGAAGGGCGACGGAGTAAGATAAACCAACGTAGTACCGTTGTCATAGTGCAGTATGTCAATCTGTCTAACAATAACGGTCTTTCCTATATTGAAAAATTTTACTGCATGGGTAAGCGATGATTCTGAACCAAAATTTGTGTTTTTATAACAATCACCTGATCGGTACCATATATTTTTCATATTTTTTCCAGATAATATTTATTTAACCGCATTAAGAGCAGGGGATCAAATCTTGCATTGTCAACAGTAAAATTTGCTGTGAGAGAATTTTACTGTTGACAATGCAAGATTTGATCCATTACTTACAACCAATCATCCCTGAGAAAAATGACGTTCAACTTCTATTTGTAATTGCTGGCCTCTTTTTTCCCGTGATGAAAAAAATCTAGGAGCGTCTAGTGCAGCAATGAGCGGTTCTATCGCCTGATCTAAATCGGTGATTTGTTTTTTTCGTAACTTGGCCGTTAATTTATTGACTTCTTCGTAGATTTTTTTGCTTTTCTCAGCCATTCCTACTGTTGTTAAACTACTTTTATATTCAACCCTTGCAATCTCAAGAGACCTTGTGATGTAATGTTCGATTTTTGAAAACATAATTATCATTGAAGGAATAGCGCTGGGATTTTTAAGTAGATCACCACAAGTAAACCTTGGGGTCATTTTGAGAGGGTGTCTGGGTAAAATTTCTAATATTTCATTTAAATAATTTGGCAGGATATTGCTACAAATAATTTTCCCTATCTGTCCATCAGTGAGCGGCTCAGGAGTAAAACGATTAATCTTATAACAAAGGTCTGCCAGCTGTAGTCTATTATGGTCTTTAATTTCGTGCTGAATTGCTTTTTCAATTTTCAGAATGGTCATTAACAAAGAATATCTTTCTTTAAGGTAATTTCTATCGCAATCTTTATTTCGATCGATGATTTCACTTAATTTTGTGATGTTATCGTAACTCTCATGAGGGAAAGATTTTTCTCTCAAAAAATCGAAATCTAAATCAAAAAAAGCTATTATTTTGTTAAATACTAATGGAGTGCGCAGTATATACTGAAAAAGTGAGTCAATAGGCTGAATCAGGGGTTTAATTGTGTATATACAAGAAAATATGAGCATTAAATCCGCCTCAGTGCTTTTTAAAAGCGAAAGCCGTTCTGAGCTATTCGAGCAAGGTATCAAATTGATATATTCGATTTTTTTGGTAGCAGAGCACACCTCATTAATCAGGGAGATGGATTCCTCGGTCAAAGGAGATTTGAAATCAGGCATTACTCTTGCTAATAAGCAAACACGTTTAGGAATTAGTGTCATTATATTGGGCAGATCTTCTGTTATTTCATCATTACTCAATTTACTAATGACTAAAGCTAGATGTGCTGTAGCCAAAGGATATATTGTTTCAAAAAATTGAAATAATTGTGCTTTTGTTTCTGAAACGGCTTCCTTCGGTATTTTAAGAGGCGCCAGTAACTGTTGCATCTTGGCCTCTCCTTGAAATCCTTTTTTCAAATTATTTAAAAGTGAACTGACTAGTATGGCCAATTCTTTTTTTAGAAGATTTGTTATATCATCAATGATTATATACTTGCTATCCGGCATATGAATATTCAAATGTAAATCCTGATAAATCATACTGAGTAAATTTTTAAATGGTGTTAAATTTATTGGATTAATGGTACAATTCCGGATCTCTATGCTATGATCACTGGTAAGAATTTGTATATAGCCCTTTTCCCTCAATTGACTTCGAAAATGCAGATTTGCTTTTAACGATTTTTCTATTTTATTATCATGATAAAGCCAATAACTTAAAAAATTTTCTTGATTTACGCATACTATCTGATGATGATTGGGTAAAACGTTTAGTTGGAGAGGTTTGGTACTCTCAATAGTTTGTAATAATAATCCAGAAGTTAAATGCCATACTCTGATGGTATTATCATCGCATGAACAACTGACTACGATCTCATTAGTCAATACGGCTACCGAGCTAATGCCGCCGGTATGACCCACTAAAGTTTGTATACAAGTGTTGGTAGTGAGGTCCCATATTTTAATGGTTTTATCGGTGGAACCACTGACTAAGTCTCCATTAGGCAATATTGCCAACGTTTTGACTAATCCTTCATGACCTGTGAGTTCTTGAACATTTAATTTTTCATCATCTGGGCACCATAACTTAATAGTTTTCTGATAAGTGCTTGCTAACCTATAATTAGGTAAAGAAACGAGGGCTTTAATAGCAGGTTCAACTACTGAAAGGTCTTTAATAACCTTTAAACATTTTTCGTCTTTGCTATTTATATCCCATATTCGAAAAGTTTGGTCGAGAGAGAAACTGATCAGTCTGTTTGATGATAAGGGTGATAAGTGAATAACATTATCAGTATGTCCTCTAAAGGTTGCAATCTTTTCGGGGCTTTCACCTGAAATGTTATGTAAGTGAATTGAGCAATTAAGAGGGTGCTCGTTACCACAACCTACAGCAAGAAAATTTCCTATTACTGCTAATGAAGTAGCCTCAGCAGTAAAACTGGTTTCTCCAGATAAAGAAATTTTTTCCTCTGTAGACGAATTCACAATTTTAAAATTGTAAAGAGTGGCTCCTATAATCAGCCGCTCATTCTTTAACACAGTCCAACTTCTAAAATCAATTTGTGGACTAGTAAATTTTGGTTTTGTTTCAATTTTGAGCGTCTCAGTAAATTTAGCCTCAAAAACACTTAAATTATAATTTTGTACTAGCTGATAAATTAAAAATTGCCGCAAAGAAATCAGATCAGGGAAAGTCCGATCCACTACAATGGTTTCTTCTGGGTCTTGTGAACTGACAGGATGCCAAGAATGTAAAACACCTTCTTCGGTACAACTTACTAGTCGCCCGTCGGGTAAAATTGCAAGTTTATGTGCATTTATATTTTTAATAATTTGTGATGGCTGATCTTTTGATAGATCCCAAAGCCGGATAGTTTTATCCTGACAAGAACAGCTTGCTATCAATTCATTATTTAAAACTGCAATGGAGTCAACTTCTCCCTCATGACTTGTTAAGGTTTTTACACAAGAATTTTTGTGCAGATCCCATATTTTAATTGTTCTATCTGCTGAACCACTCACTAAACAACCGTTTGGTAATATTGCCAAAGTTTTGACTAATCCAGCATGACCTTTGAGTTCTTGAATAGCTAGTTCCGGATCATTCGGATTCCATATCTTAATATTATTCTTATAGGTACTTGCTACCTTTTTATTAGGTAGAGCTACTAAAGCTCGAATGGTAGGTCCAACTAATAAAGATTTTTCTTCAAACGTTTTTAAAATTGCTTTGGTCTTGAGGTTCCATAATCGTATAATTTTATCATCAGAAACACTGAGTAGTCGGTTAGAGGGTAATGGCAATAATTCATAGACGGAATGATTGGAAGAACTTATTGTTATTTTTTCCTTTTGATCATTTTGTTCAGATAAATCCAAAAATATAATTGAATGTCCTTGATTATGGCTTGCTACTAAACGGTTATCCATAGTGGCTAGCGCAAAAATATGATGTTCAGTTAATTGTAAAGAATTTTCTTCCCCTGTTAATGAGTTCCAAATTTTAAGGTGACCCTTAGTGCCTCCTCGTATTACACGCCCATCTGTTAAAATCACCATAGACCTTGCATAAACTTCAGAACCTAGCGACGAAGAAGACTGGAGATCTTTTTTTAACCATGTTTCGACTGTTGATTTTTGATCATGGATTTTAGTTTCTTCTGATTTGGCCTCTATTGGTGATTTTAGATCGTAAATTTTTATTTCTTCTGATTTGGCTTCTATTGGTGATTTTGGATCATAGATTTTAATTTCTCCTAATTCTGTCTCGACTATTAATTTTTGATCATGGGTTTTAGTATTCTCTCGAGGAGTAATGATTAATCCTTCATGCTCTACTCGCTCATAATGATTAATTCCATCGAATGCTATCACCACCTCAGCTTTTGTAGGTAAGATACTACGGAAATAAATTGCTTTGCTAAGAGTTTTGTCATGATAGCAGATAATATCTATATCGAAAGCTACTGCGAGTACGTAAATATCTTGTCTAGATAGAAAATATACTGGAGATTGAATAAATTGATTGGCGTACTGTTGAATTATTTTCGGAGTTAAATAATCATCATAATTGAATTCTTCCAAAGGTTTTTCATACTCGATAAAAGCTTGTTTAAATTCTTCAGTAGCACTTTGAAGTAACTGATTAAAGCGGGGGCGGTCTTTTTTAATAGCGTTTTTAAGAATTAAATCAAAATTTCTTTCAACTGTGGAGTGTCTTCTAATAAAATTATGTATTTCTTTATTATCTTTTAAATGATATCTTAAATCTGCTTCACGTTGATTTTTTATGTTTTCTTGTGTTTTTTGAAAGCTAATTTTTATTAGATTCAAATTTTCAATAGGGGTCTCTTGTTCACCATAGGTTGTTTGACCGATTAATGAACTTTGAATGCTTAACGCGACTAAATTCCTTATTTTTTTTCTTTTATCAGGTTGATCAGTTTTTTTTATATCGCATAAGTCAATAATTAAATCGCGAAATTCCCATCGTTTTGTTTCGACATTGGCACAGAAATATTTGCCTTGAATTTTTTTGCCAAATACAGCATGAAAAGCGCAATCCCCTTGACCGGTAGTAGTTACGGTGAACGGATTAATCGCCGAAACATCTGGTTCTTCAGACTCTGTAGAGACAAGTTCGGATATTGGGTTTTCAGGGGGCAGAAGGGAAATGTCGGTGGTTATGCTAAAGGTTGGTAGCATGTTATAGCTCTCTTGTTAAAGTTATTATCTTTTGAGTTGATATTGGCGTTACAAATCTGTTGACATTATGAGCTTTTTGAGTATTCAAGTCAAACTGCGCTTGGCTAAAATCAGGTCTGAGAAACAAAGAGTAAAGTCCTGAGTTGTTAAATTCAAGTAAAAGAACTCAGGACTGGGTCTTTTAACCATAAGTTTTTTTGAGGTATGCAATGTTGCTAATTTTGTACTCCTATCCAATTCCTGTTGGTGTGGTTTAACTTAATATCGTCTGGATATTTTCTTGATGGGATTCGTCAGCATAGTCACATATTAAATGAACATTAGGTTTGGCAAATAGTCCAAAAGATAAGACGTCGATTATTAATGCTGATCTCTGAAGATGTTTGCTTAACTGACCTAGTTGTTGTAGACAGACGGCAGAGAGCACTTTGAGCGCTTCAATATCCAGAGCTAATTGTAAAGGATTGGGAAGAGTGTTGGTAATACTCCAGGCCGTTTCTGAGGCTCCACGTAAAAATGCAAAAGTGATCTTAGGATTTTTAGCATCGTTTTTACGTATTAACGTGTACCAATCTCCTATTGTTTCTATGAGTTCATCAGATGTCTCTGGGTTATATTCTAATGCCGTGCAAGTTATGGTACGAGGTAAAGTGCTTTCTTTAAAATCCGGACAAGGATCAAATGATCGATCAGTTCGGCAGTATTGATTGACCACATGAACAGGTAATGATCTTTGATATATCGCAACAATTTTCCAGGCCATACGTATTCTGTCGGGGTCCCCATCATCAATTCTATCCGGGTCACCCTTATTATAATTATCTGTATACGCTTCAAGAAAATAAATCAATTGGTCAAGTTGTTTACTATGTGTATGGTTTTTCTTGGATGTTAATTCTTTAAACTGCTGAATTTGTTGATCCAGTGGTAAATAAGGTTGAATCATTTTCCACATGTGCCAATCTAGCGCCCATAAGGCATATTGAAATGCTGTCATGGTGAATTTTTCCCAGCGAGACAAATCGCTCACGGTTGCAGGGATAAGTAGCAAATTTCGATTTTTTTTAATGATTTCTTTAGCTTGATCTTGCTTTCCTTGAACAACCAACTGCAGTAATTGTTCTGCTTCGTTAAGATTATTCAGAAATTTTTGTTCCGATTTAGATGTTAAAGTGCCAGTGTTTGGAACAACTGAATCATGTTTGCTCATAATTTAACTCATTTTTAGATTTCGTCTCTTGATTAAATCCAACCGAAAAATAATTTTAATGATTCGGCCTAAACAAAACAAGAGGGTCAGGCCGGAAAAACTGACAAAAAGGCTCCTGTATTGTTATCTTTCGTTAATCGGAAAAATATTTTCTTTTCGGATTCAGATCGTCAGCTCACAGCCGATTTAAAGAGGCATTGTCATTTTTTTAGACCTGCCCCTTGAGAGCTAAATTGTTCTGGCTTGGTAAAGAGATTGGAAATAGCAAGGCTTCTCAAAAAACCTTGTAAGAACTGATCTACCCCATTTAACTCCTTAGGAATAGTAACTTTTTTTATTAATTTTTCTAAATTTGTTAGATATTCTTGGTCTGATTTGACTAATGCATCGTATACACAATCCCTTAAGGCCGTGATTAATGGGTTCAAGTCTGTGGTTTCTTTTATTTCATTTGATACTTTTAGGTTTTTAATTTCGAAGGTTTTATTAAAAAGCTCCATTACTTCATTACCGAATTTTTCCCAGCTTTCCATACTTGGCATAATTAGGACTTTAATTTTTTTGTATTCATTCTCGGTAGTGCTTAAATAAAATCCTTCATCCTGATCTCGACATATTGCAGTAAGCTGGTCATTACAATCGATATTCATAGGATGTAAATGCCGCACCAGTCGATTGGTTGATCTCCGAGTAGCGCCAATGTCACAACCTTTCTGACGCGCCATGGCATAAATAATTTGGCACTCGATTCGGGTAAGTTTGTACCAGCCATATACATTATCTTCATCTTCAATACCTGCGTGTTTTTTAAGCAGGGATTCTATTCCAATATTTATACACCAAGGATTTTTTGTTTTAAGAGCGTTAACGATATAATCTAATGGTGCACATGTGTATTCTTTACCATCTTTTCTGATCAGTAGCGGATTTGGGCCAAAACAGTGACATTGTTTAAGTAAATTTTTGAGTGACTGACCATCCTTTTTCCGAACACAGTCCATCAATGAACGTGCAAATAATTCAGCTTCTCTCCTGCCTGCTGAAGCTGACCGATGCTGCATCAAACTGTTATAAGTATCACATATTTTTGCTATGAAAGGGCTGAGAGGAAATTGAGAATCGAGTGATTTTATCAATTCTAAACAGGAAAAACATTTTACAATATCAGTTAGAGTATCATCTGGCCGTTCTAATTGTTGTAATGCTTGTAAAGCAATAAAAATGATTTCACTAATTTGGTAAAAACCAAAATTGCTAGCCACTGCCCTGAGGCTTAGTCTATCTCCCTGTGTTTTATTCAAATTTACTTCATTAATGATAAAGTCTCGTATATATTTTGCTAAGTTTTTTCTATAAGGAGAATAAATTTCTAGTGGGTCTTCAGATGAGCCGGCAGATGGGAAAGAAAATAGCGTTTTCTCATCCGGTTCTTTGCAAGAAAAACTGGGTGATGAGGAGAAAAAGGAAAAATAGGATTTTTTATTAGTTAATAGCAATATAAATTGAATTATTATTTTTGAATCGGCTTGTTTAGACTCACTTAAATAAGATAAACAATCTTTTTTACTAGAATTTTTGAGCTGAAAGTCTCCGCCCAATAATACTAGATAAATGAATAACACTGGATCAGAAAAATTCTGCGCAGCCAAATGTAATAAGGTATTTTCTTGACTATCTTTTTGGTTTAGATCAGTAGTTTCTAAAATAGGAAGATGAGGAAGTAAATGTTTTAATAAACTTTGATCGCTGACAACCATGTAATGCAGGAATGGTTGTGTTAAAGGTAATTTTAATCCACGTTTGATCAATATTTTCAAAGAATTATTGGAATATTTTATTGCTAACTGTATAAGATTAATAATATTGCTAATATCAACAACATCTATATTTTGATCCAATAACTTATAATTATCAGCTATTATTGCAAATTTTACAGCACGTTGTCTAACAGGTAGAGTGGCAGAGGCAAAGAAAGAGTCACTATAATAAAGTTGCAACTCTTGTACAAGTTTGATTAGGGATTCTTTATGTTGTGAATGTTGGGCATATTTAGCACTTTCTAAACAATGGAGGGTGTCAACTAATTTACGAATATAATAGGTGGCGCCATCAGCAATTTTACTTAAAAATCTGTAAAAACTCTCGCAATTAATCAGAGATTGCATAGTGAAGCCAATGACATCGATATCTTCACAATTATCTACAGCATTAAGAATACTCAGGAAATGATTTGCCTCTGAGTCTAACAAATTTTTTTCGATGTTTAAAATTCTAAAAAATTCTTCTACCATACTGAGATTATTGCAAACGATAGCTAATGATAGATTATTGACAATAATTTCATCTAATCTTTTTGGTGAATAATTTAGGTAAAGTATAAATTCGGCTACGCTAAGCCGATTATTGGGGTTTATTTTTAAGGCTTTTGTTAATAAAGTTTTAATATTATTCCCTAATTTAGAGTCTGATAAGATGCTTAAATAGGTTTTATCTATTTCTAAAGGAGTCCCTTTGTGATCAAAATGCATGCTATATCGATCAGTCAAATAATTTTTGGGGTCTTCAGGAAATCCTGCCCGCAAATTAAATATATTGGGTTGGATAACCTTAGTTAATAATTGCACTAAAATAAGTGCTAGCCCCCAACTATCTATTTTATTGACGGTGATTGGTTTTGTTTCTTGACCAATAACACATAATTCTGGTGCTAGATAAACAGGAGCAGCTAAATCCCTGCCAATTATATTGGTAACCACACCATTTTTGTTGGCTTTAATGGTACAACCCATATCAATTAACGTGTAGTTGTGCATAGCGTCGACAATGATATTGACGCCACTAATGTCACCGTGAGCACCATATATACTATTTAAATGCAATACCGCTTCAACAATCGATTGATAGTGAGTAATTGCAGTAGATAAATAAGCCTCATCTAATGGCTTGTCTATCATTGAAATCTTTTGATCATCAGACTTAAGCTTTGTTTCTAAGCTTTCACCGGGAACTAATTCACAAATATTTACGGCTTCTATGTAATTCAGTTTAATTTGTGCATTTGGGTCGTCAGCTATTATTTCGCAAATTTCACCTTTATAAAGGCGCCATGATTTTAAATTTTTATGTAATTGAGAGCTTACAAAATCTTTTTTACTTGCCATTTTGTTTAGTTGCTCAATAAGCAGTTTCCCGGTTTCAGCTTTTATGGGAATAAATTTGATCACTGAAGGATGCTGGAATTTAGCATCGCTTAGTCTTTGGCAAAGTTCTGCAGCTTCGATACAGGAGTGAATATTAGGGTCTCGTTGGAGAACAATAAGATATTTTTTATTTTTCCAAATGATTGGTACTAAAGTTGATTGTTGACCGCCTAAGGTTTCTCTTTTTAAGGTGACCAGACCTGCTTTAAAATCATGAACCAGGCTTTCCCCAGTAAGTGTAGTTTTAGATTCTATCTCTTTAAACATGATAATACCTAGCTAATTGCTATTTTAAGCTAAACATTTTATAAATTCTATATTAACGAAAACTTAAGAATAAGAAGAAGCGATGAATAAATCCGTTCAAATTAAAATATGTTCTTTGGTTTTTAGAATTACTCCACCTCATAAAAAATTCATGATAATCATCCCAATGTTTTTTATGCTCACTTGCCATTAATAATTGATATACTCTTAGATCTTTTCTATCCAAATGTAATATTGACGAATGGGTTCTTGGCCTGAAAGAGGATATAGGTCTATTCACATGCCACCTCTGACCAGGACAAATTAGTTTTCTAATTGTTTGATTTATTTAAAACTTAAAAAATATGGCCTGGTCTGGAACCTGCTATAATAATTTGTATAATTTAACTCAGGGAGAGCGGCAACATGAAAATTCGGCGTTTGGTTTTGGATGTTGATAAGGCAATGGCCAGGCCATCGCTCATTGAAATTGCCAGAGCTATCCAAAGTATTCCCAACGTGGAAGGCGTTAATGTGACGGTCAATAGTATCGATATTGAGACTGTGGGAACAGAAGTGACCATTGAGGGGAAGGACCTGGATTACGAGGCCATCGTTAAAGAAATCGAATCCACAGGCGCTGTGGTTCATAGTATAGATCAAATCGCCTCTGGAGACCGGATTATTGAAAATGTAGAGCGCCGGCGTAGCTAAGTACGATTTTTTATGTCATATCGTCACGGTGTTATGCTTTCCTTAGTCCTTGGTTTATCTGAAGGGATTCTCACAGTATTAACTTTTGCGGCAAGCCGGTTAATGAATGTCAATGTAGTGATGAGCTGGAGTTTGGCCATACGAATTTCAATTGGGGTACTTTGTTCCGGTGTACTCATGTATTTTGTTTCGAATTATTCAGAACTACGTAGTCAACTTGTCCAGGCGGAACGTCAGTTGAATTTGACAACACACGGCAAACTAGCCACTACGCATCTGGGTCGAAGAGTTTTATTAGAAGCGGTAGTGGCATGCGTTATAGCCAGTATTTCGGCATTTATTGGAGCATTTATCCCTTTGTTGATGGCAGTTATTCTGCCCCAGTATCGAGAAGTTCCCATTATTGTGGCTTTGTTGATGTTAGGTCTGCTAGGTATTGGATTGGCAAAAACTCTTTATGGCAGTGTTATCCGATGGTCTATTTTATTAATTTTGGGCGGACTGGTATTGTGGTACGCGGGAACTCAATTACATATTGTTTAAATGACGGCGCTTGGCGGTAACGCTGAGATTTTTAATCTTCAACGAGGACATAAGTATGTCTACTGAAATTCAATCGGTACAAGCTTCAGGTATTTTGGATTCTCGTGGTAATCCTACCGTACAAATTAAAGTGAAACTAAAAAACGGTGCTACCGGTGTATCGTCAGTCCCTTCAGGTAAATCCACTGGAAAACATGAAGCCGTAGAATTACGCGATCATGATCCCAAGCGTTATTTTGGTCAAGGTGTGGAAAAAGTAATCCATCATATTAACAAGATTTTAGGCCCGGCCTTACTCGGAATCAGTCCGGTAGATCAACAGGCTGAAATTGATCGTTTGATGATTGAATTGGATGGAACAAGCAATAAAGCCAAATTAGGTGCTAATGCCATTGTGGGAATATCACAAGCAGTGGCCTGTGCTGCAGCATCGTCCTGTCAGTTACCGTTATACGCTTATTTGGGTGGCGTCAAGGCCGTTCGTTTACCCATGCCGATGATTAATATTTTGAACGGCGGGAAACATGCAGATAATAACGTTGAACTTCAGGAATTTATGATTGTACCGATAGGTGCACCTACTTTTAGTGAAGCATTACGTTATTCAGTAGAAACATTTAACGCATTAAGAGCAATATTACAAGACCAAGGTCATACCGCCAATGTGGGGGATGAAGGTGGATTTACTCCTCAGTTACGTAATAATGAAGAAGCATTTGATTTAATTATTCAAGCCATTGAAAAGGCACATTACCAGGCTGGTGATGACATAGCCATCGCCATAGACCCGGCAGCTAATTCTTTTTACAAAGATAATTACTATGATTTATCACTCAGCGAACAAGGCAAAAAATCCAGTAGTGACCTGATTACATTATATGAAAATTGGGTTATAGCTTATCCTATTATTTCGATTGAAGATGGTTTAGCAGAAAGTGATTGGCAGGGGTTTGAATTGCTGACCCATAAAATGGGTCATCGCATCCAAATTGTGGGCGATGACATTTTAGTGACTAACCCTCAATTTATTGAGCGAGCCATAGCAGAGCAAGCTTGTAACGCCGCTTTGATTAAATTGAATCAAATAGGAACAGTGACGGAAACGATTGCAGCCATCAAATTATGCCAAAAAGCTGGGTGGAATTTTGTGATTTCACACCGTTCAGGTGAAACCAATGATTCGTTTATCGCTGATTTTGCTGTGGCGATGGGTGGTGGTCAAATCAAGGCTGGATCGGTATGCCGAGGTGAACGAATAGCTAAATATAATCGCTTGTTAGAAATTGAAGCTGAACTTGGGGAAAAGGCGATTTTTGAAAATCCTTTTACCAAAAAAAGGTTTTAATTGTAACGAACTGTCTGGAGGTGAACAACGCTTTCAGAAAGGTTTGATCAAGAGACTCATTTTTGGTTGCCTGGTTTAGATCATGTTTCATGGATAGAGGGAGATTCAAATATCTTGACATAGAGGTCTTTGCCATAACTGGTTGGCAGCGGGATTGCTTCATACAATTTATAAGTTCTTTTGCCGCTTTGGTTTCTTTCGGCGCGAAGAAAGACGGTTTCTTTTGGACGAGTATCATAAATCCGATGAGCAAATTCATATAAATGCGTGACAAAAAATATCTTTATATTTTTTTCTAATAGTGCGGTAACTATTTGAGTGGCAATTTCTGATCCTTCTCGATCATTGGTGGCCGAGAACGATTCATTGAACAAGATCATCGAATTTGAAGTAATGTGGTCGGCAAGCTCATTCATGCGGTTTAACTCTTCATCAAATTTACCACTTTTCATGCCGACATCCTCTTCTTTCTTATAATGCGTCAATATGGCACAACAGATATTGGCAGAAAAAAATTCCGCAGGAACAAACATTCCACACTGCATCATCAGTTGAGCTAAACCGATGCTGCGTAAAAAAACCGATTTTCCGCCCCGATTAGCTCCGGTGATGATGATCAAATTTTTGTTATCGGCGTTTAAATCATTACTGACCACCGTTTTTTTTATTTTTAACGCCAGGCAGACATCGTACAACTTTTTAACGGTATATTGACCCGGAGTAGCAGATACTGAAGGAAAAACAGTTGCAGCATCCATTGCCGTTAATTGCTTATGTAAATTGAGGCATCCGATATAAAAGGATAACTCGGTGTGCAGCGCCTTAAAAAAATCCAGAATGTGATCGCAGGACTGCGCCAGGGTATTAGCGACGATATTCAGTCCTTGATCCTGCAATTCCGATAAAGCCTTCGCGCCCATTTCATCGCGTGGCGCAAGATAAAAAGTAAAACTTACCGGTTTTTTATCAAACATCTGTCTTAGCCAATGTCTTTTTCTTACAGGAGGCTGATGTAAAACGTAATCTACGCCTTTATTGCCTTGCCCCAATTGCGCACTCAGTAAAACACCTCTGCTGAGCTTTAGTTGTTGTAGATGATATTGAACCTGCAAAAAATATTGTTCATTTAACTCGTTTTTTAGCATCGTAAAAAAACGAGTGAATCCCGGCGATTCAAAATGTCTATCGACAGCATGAGCCATACGATTAAGTTGCTGAAGGATTGGTAGATAGGATTGTAATCGCTCTCTTGAACCAGATAATATTGCCGAAGGATTCTTTAAAAACATACTCAGCCAATTCTTTTTTTCACTTGCAATCGCTGCCATAGCAAGATTGTCTATTTTCCTAATCACGGCATCATTTTTTAAACAGTCCTTAAGAATTTCCTGACGATAATGTATAGTCTCTTTATCATGAGTTAGACTAGAAAGCAGCACTTTTCTGCCGACTTCAAATAAAAATTTATCACCCTGAGCCATCGCGTTAAGAAGTGTTTTCAATTCTAAATCCTTGATCAGTTCTGATTCGTTCCAAATCAAATTCCGGTTTAAATCAAAATCACGATCTTTAAATAAAAAATAAACTTTCATGGTTGAATCCGTTCCACCAGTTGGGAATAAGTCAGCCGGTATTTCTCAGCGATGGATAAAGCGTATGCCAGCCCTTCCGCAGGTTTTCTGATAATTTTAAAGGTTCTTAAGTCAGGATTATTAGGTGCGACTGTACTCGCCATACTCACAATTTTTTCATTAAAAGACGCCAATTCGTCAATAAAAGTAACCCAAACACATAACAAATCCAACTCAATGATTTTTTCTATGAGTTTTTGGCTTAGGAAAATAGCATCTTGCAAGGTGGTGGAGGTTAGGATCTCATTCATAATAAGGATACTTTTTATGGTAGCTCGATTTAAAATATCATGAATTCGAACCAGATCGTTCTCCAGTTTTCCTTGTAAACGGGTGATATCTTCCTCTTGCTCAAAATGCGTAAACAGGTGATCAAATAAAAATAATCGAGCTTGGTTACCGGGTGTAGGACATCCGATACAGGCCAGATAATGTAATTGACCGAAAGTGCGTGCAAAAGTGGTCTTTCCACCCTGGTTTGGTCCGGTTACTATGATGATCCGTTCGGCTCCTTGTAGATAAAAATCATTGGTGACTATCTGAGCTTTTTCGCTGACCAGCTGGTGAGCCAATGCTAGATCAAATCCGTCCTGGCTATAAATATTATTTTTTTCGGTGGAAATTTGCGGATAACAAAATTTAAGTCCTGCTTTTTTCAAGATCGCTATATATTCCATGTAGGCTAAATAAAATTGAATTTCTCGCTCAAACAGCGCAATTGTAGCATCTAAATAATTAAGATGTTCTCGATTAAAAGCGCTCACCTCACCAA
>JAFEDN010000250.1 GCA_018241585.1 Pseudomonadota bacterium
ATAGATCAGAATTAGGAAGTTTTTGAATAACGTCATCCGCTGAAATCAATCCCAGATCAGAAGCAAGATATTTTGCACATCCCTGAGCACTACCACGTGTATTTCTAAAAATTAAAACCGTTTCATTATTAGTAACTAGCTGAGAAACCAACGGTACAATAATGTCTTGAGCACCAGGAGACTTATTACGTGTTTTTACAAGATCACGTGAAATAAGCTGTGATTCTTTTATATTACCCTGTACGTCAACATATTGATAAATGCCAGAACGGTCAATCACTCCCTCTACAAGCGGTACAGGTCTATCAGATGATAACAATAAACTAATATTTAACCAAGAATCAAATTTATTCGTATCACCAATTACTGCAGAAAGAGCAATTAATTGTGGGGCTACGCCTTTATTTTTTGATGCTAAAAAACATGTCAAAAGCAACTCTACATTTATTCCACGATTTGGATCGGTAATGAACTGTGCTTCATCTAATACAATTAAACCAATTTGATTTAAAATATTTTTATTAGAAACTATAAAATTTAGAAACATTTCAAATGTAAGTATCGCTAAATCATATTTTCCACGTTGAAAATTCCCAGATTGATCAGAGAAATCACCAGTACATCGAATAATATTTAATCCTATTTTTGACCCATAAATATCGATAAATTCCTTATATTTTTCATTTACTAAAGCACGATACGGCAAAAGAAATACTGCTTTTCGCCCAGTTGATATAGCCTTAACCGCAGAAACTTCACCAATAAATGTTTTACCTGCACTTGTTGGTGCTACTACTAACAATGATTCTCCTGCCAGAATTTTATGTTCATTAATTGCTTTAATCTGAAGAGAATTAAGACCATTTGGAAACTTTTCTTCCCATCTTTGAATAATGATCTCGGGCAAATGAAATTGAGATAAGCTATTTATTTCCTTCGAAATAATAATATTATACTCATCTGGAAAGAGCGATAAATATCTTTCTCCAAACTGAAAAGAAGGAAAATACTAAACCACCCTCAATTAGACTAGCAACCACCGGAGTTTGCTCTACTCCGATACGTGTGGCTTCTAATTGAACAATCTCTATAATATCATATATCGTTGTAGCTATATTCACTTGCGATTCATTATTCTTTAAAATTTTAAGGATTGCTTCGGTAAGAAGGCCATGGCTGCTTCCGGGTTTTTCGTAGGCAGGCTGAGTAGCGCTGGAAGCTGCAACAAAAATCCTACCTTTCCCTCTAATTTCTGAAAATGGGTCGCCAACGTCACGCGGAGAAGGAGTATCACTGAAAACCTTAGCAGTAGCTCCACCGCTAAAACAGCAATCTAGTATACAAATAATAACTTTAGCCTTTGATTCCTTAAATTGATCTGCAAGAAATTTCATGGAAATAGTGGTTTCATTTAAATTATTATCATTTACTGTATCATGAGCCACTAATCTATGATTTCTAGTACCATGCCCAGAGAAAAAAACTATAGCCACATCCCCCGACTCTGCCACTTCTAAAGTATCTGAAATTCCATTTCTAATATTCGCACATGAAGCTTCAGAATCAAGCAATAACCGGGATCTTATTTCTGGAAAAGTATCATTAAACAACGCCCATAAAGCTTGAGCATCTCTTGTTGCACCTGTGAGATCACTTACATCAGAAGAAATATACTTATTAATTCCAATAAATGTTCCAAATATTTTCATTTTCAGTAAATCACCTTGTTTAGATATTGAATTAACCCATCAAAATAACAAATAGCCCCAAAAATAGGTCAAATTAATGGTAATGTTTAATTAGAGGCAGCTAGATTATTACCAATTTAGCCATTGATAATTTAGAATGAAAGAACTTCAGTATTATCAATTTTATAAAAAATAGAGCTGTGAGGTCTTATAGAAGAGCATTACGATAAAGTATACTCTCCAAAAATTCTTCTAAAAGTACTAAACCGGCTTATCCAATAGTGTTACTCTGCTAATCTTCGAGGCTTTTTCACCAAACCTTTAATCTCCTAGTTGATATAAAATTACGTCCAACTTTGTTGGCACATCCGCATAATCATTGCCTCCTTAATTTATAGAGTTGCATACATCAACGGAAGTTATATGAATTAACCCTAAATTTACAAGAAGTACTAAATGATATTTTGAGGCAGTTTCTTTAAAATCAAGCCGGCATAAATGTATTTAAAATGCTAGTTTAAATAGCTTAGCAAGACTCTTTCACATGGATTGTACATGAATAACAAAAACGTGGTGAATTCAGTCTGCAATTGCCGACCTTCATTATAGTAAAATCAGATCACTACCCAGCCTGCTAACAGACTCTACCCCAAAAAATGGAAAGATTGGGTTAAAGTATTCTGTGGTGGTTAAATGCGCCCCCGTTTTTGGGGAAGACCCGATTTAAGCTAACACCACAATGTGAATTATATGTGCCACACCGCAGGCAATTTATTCTTGTCCAGCTTTTTCCTTGGGGCAAGCCCAAGCCCTGGTTCATAGGTAGCTATATTCTTACACACTACGCATTCGTGTTTCGACATATATTCCCTGGCACGATTACACTAGAATTACACTTGCGACACGAGGTCGCAGAGCGGGTTGTCTCCACCGAAGTCGGAGAC
>JAFEDN010000251.1 GCA_018241585.1 Pseudomonadota bacterium
TTTGATAATTAGGATTGTTTTGTGCGCTATCTAACACTTGAGTCATGTTGCCACCAGTACTACATCCTTGGCGAGCGTGCGCCCAATCCGTAAATATTCCCTGACTAGAACCGATATCCTGGCAAACTTGTTGTTGCGCTTCATGTGTTTTTGGCCAGACCGTCCCAAGCAGTCCGGCGGCGGTTTCGCAGGAGTTAATATTGGCATTATTAATGGTATTCGCCAGGGTATTGATATATTTCATCACATTAGCGATTTCCGGCGTTACGCTTTCAATTGCTAAATTAAACGCATACCCTAAAGAGTTGTTAATAATGTTATTCATTAAGTTGACCAGTTGCTGTGAATTTATAAAGGAAAACCCGCCGGTAAATAAATCAATACCGCCACAACCGGAACGAAAGCTCGGTAATTGTACTTGGGCAATTTGCACGTCTCGCACACTATCTCGCGCAAATAAGCTGCCGCCACTGTAATATCCTGCTTCTTGACCGGAGTAAGCATTGGGTGCGGTCGTATTATCGGAAAAACCTAAATCGTTAAAGAAACTATTCAAGTCAGAGTTGACGCTGGCCATTGCTGACGTGATTTAACAAATCTAAACTGGAATAATGCGAGCAAAGCCCGTTCAAATTCAATATCATCAAAAGGTAGTATGTTCAATTTCAATAGTCGCGGTTTCTAATGAAAACGACCTTGAGCATCAGCGGTAGTAAAAGACCAATAAAAATTAAACGCAGTGGAAAACCACTTTTTCTCAGCTTCAAATAATTCCTCATGCCTAAATAGTTCGGGTTTAACCGTTCTGATTTTGCTCATCACAATCTCCTGATATTGTAGTTACAGATTCTCGACAGGATTTTTTAATTTCCTTAGCGCGGAGGATTAATTTTTTTCGATCCTAATGTGCCATTTGTTGTTGTTCACTAAAACTGCAATAGGTCAGTAACGCTAAAACCGAAATTGCAATACTTTCCGAATCCATTAATTTGATTAGTTCAGACGCACCAAATTCCATCACTCTCTTGGCTTGCCGATAGGTTGTTTGATTATTAAAGCCCGCTAACTTCGCAATCTGTAAATCAGTACGTCCTTTAAACTGTTTATCTTCGTAAAAATTTTCGCGAAGTTTTAAGTCATTTCTTTGACCACGACGGTTTCCCAATATTTTTTCTTGATTTTTAGCCCATTTAATTCGTTCACTAATGGTTTTATACGGTTTATTAATTAAATTATTCTCTAAGAATTTTCTGACGAGGGGGATCCAAATTAGTCGCTAACTCCAAACAGGTGACCTCGCCATCTGCTTTGATGGCTATTTTAAGTGCATCTTCCAAAGATATTTTTTCACTATGATTCACCATGTAAGTTACTTTTTCTCTAGAAAAACCCATACGACGCCCAAAAGCGGCGTGCGTTCTGCCACAGATTTTAATCGCTTTGCGCATAGCTTGATCGCGGGTCATTCTTTTCATAAGCGTCCATGGTAATCAAAAGCATGGTCAATCGTTTGACCAGTTACAGAAAGTGCCTAGCTCACGAGATAACCGTGATAATGAATAATGAAAAAAAACGGAGTGATTATTTAACAAGTGACGAGCAGAAGATCTTCCTGCATTTGCTGAGCGCTTTGAATTTCGAACAAATAAATAAGGTGTAGTTCTTTTTTTACAATCTCAATTTCAGAAAAGCTCGGATTGGTTTTTCCGTAAGTTATTTTTAAAATCCAGAGCGCCAGGTTATTAAGCGATATTTGAGAATACGTAGTCAGCATAATTTTCTCCTAAAAAAATGTTAAGATCGGATAAATCATTTTGTAGGGATTTGAATGACCAAGGAGGAAGACCAAATTGAATGGCGCCAAAGGGATAATTTCTAGGGCTGCATAAAGCAGTATGGTAGAATACGCGCATGGGTGTTTACCTCGGAGTAAATATTCATAAAAGAACCAGCCGAGTCGCATCTCGGTTGGTTCACTCCTGTTAAAAGTAATAGACCACTCGTTGAAGGTTTGCAACAAATAATTCATCTTTTTGAAATTTTTGGATATTTATTGAACTTTTATTCGCAAATTTGAGGTTTTTTACTTGAAAAAGTTGCTTTATATCTACTAGTAATGTAGCATTATAGTGTTGCTTTAATTTACGCTAAAGAGTAAAACATGGCCGTTGAAACTGCTTTAAAAGCGAAAACCAATCTGAGTGACGCATTAAACGAACTCATTAAAATGAAGCGTTTGCGCGACAATAAACACTTTTCTCCCGCCGGCCTCGCCAAAGCCATTGATGTTGATCGTTCTTTAATCAAAAGATTACTCTCAGGAGAAGTTCAAAATCCGCGCATCGATACCTTGATTAAAATTGTTAATTTTTTTGTTGAAGATGGTTTTAATCTGCGGGTAGACGACATCCTAAACTTCCCCAACAGGCTTATTGATGTTTCAGCTCAACCTTTACATCCTGAAACTAATATTCCGTTACCGCTTTATCAAATGCGTCCTTTTTCTGCTGAGAAAATCGGCGACATTTTAATTCCTTTACCTAATTCATCTCCCGGCTTGATTATCATTATAGGCAATCAGGACATTGAGCCTATTTTTAAGGCCGGCTCACTGTTTAT
>JAFEDN010000252.1 GCA_018241585.1 Pseudomonadota bacterium
TCTAGTGATGACCATTATCAATATATTGATGAATTGTTTACAGAAAAACCCGTTGATTGGGAATTGATTGAAACACATTATCATGACATGCTACGTGTAGTAATTTCTATTCATAAAGGAAAAGTAAAAGCTTCTACGGTATTACGTAAACTTTGTTCTAAAAGTCGTAAAAACAAATTATATTTTGCGTTTAGAGAGTTAGGTCGTGTCGAAAGGACGATTTTTTTACTGAACTATATTCACGATCCTGAATTACGAAAAATGATACAAGCAGCAACATGCAAGAGCGAAGAATTTAATGAATTCATTAAGTGGATTAGTTTTGGAGATGGCGGAGTAATTGGTGATAATTTGCAATTCAACCAAGAAAAAATTATTAGGTTCAGCCACCTCTTAGCGAATATAGTGATGTTTTATAATGTGGTATATCAAACAAAAAGCATCAATAAACTAAAAGAACAAGGCATTGAGGTCCCGGCGCAAATATTGAGTGGTATTTCGCCCTACTGGCGAGAACATATTAATCGATTAGGGATATTCAGGCTTGATATGAATAAAAATTCAGCGCAAATCGAATATGATCTAAAAGGAAAATCGAAGATTTGATACCTTTTGACCAGAATGGGAGCCGGACCTCAAATTTGTTTAGTTCATTTTCGTGCACTTAATAAGGCTTCTTCTGAAACAATGCATTCTCATGGTATGTGTGTAATAATTTATTTACAACTTAGTGAGATAAACAGCAATTCATTGCATAAACGACCGTTTGTGCGAATCAAATTTGTTCCAGGACATAGCTTCGCTGAAATTGAGCCTGTAAATAAATCTGTGTAAATGCCCGTTTTGATTTATAAAATTCTACCATCAAATTCGATAGCGAATCGGTTCATTGCCGCTCTCCAATCATGCAAAGAAACTTTCCATTTTTGTGATGCTTTCTGAGTTGCTAAATATATCACTTTTAAAGCTGATTGGTCATTAGGAAATATTTTACGATTATTAATTGATTTCCTAATAACACTATTTAATGACTCAATTGCATTAGTAGTGTAAATAATTTTACGGATTTCCTGCGGAAAGGCAAATAAAGTAACAATATTTTGCCAGTTGTTAGTCCAAGACCGAGAAATAGCAGGATATTTAGCATCCCATTTTTCACCAAAGGTAATTAAAGCACTTTCTGCTTGTTCAATATTAACTGACTGGTAAATTAATTTTAAATCGCTAGCTACAGTTTTCATGTCTTTGCATGGCACATAGCGTAATGAATTACGAACAAGATGAACAATACATAATTGAATTTTTGTTTTTGGAAAAACGCTATTGATTGCATCCGGAAATCCAGTTAGTCCATCAACGCAGGCAATTAAAATATCTTTTACGCCTCGCTGATTTAATTCGGTAAGTACGGAAAGCCAGAATTTTGAACCCTCATTCTCAGCAACCCAAAGGCCAAGTAATTCTTTACGGCCTTCACAATTGATGGCGAGTGCTAAATAAACTGACTTGTTAATAATGCGCTTTTCCTGATGACATTTAATCACAATGCAATCTAAATACAATATGGGATAAACTGTATCTAATGGACGATTCTGCCACGCTTGCACTTCGTCTATCACTGCATCTGTAATTCTGGAAATTAATGTATGCGATACCTCTGCACCATACATTTCTTTAAATGCATCAGCAATATCACGGGTAGTCATACCTTTGGCATACAAAGACAGAATTTGTTGATCAAAATCTGTAACTCTTGTTTGGCCTTTTTTAATGAGTTGCGGCTCAAATGTACTATTGCGATCTCGAGGGGTGACAATATCAACTTCGCCAAAATTACCTTTTAATGTTTTAGGGGTATAGCCGTTGCGATTATTCCCACTATTTTTCCCATCTACTTCATATTTTTCATAGCCTAGATGTTCATCCATCTCAACATTCATGGCTCGTTCAACTGTCATTTTTAGCAGCTGTTTACTTAAATTTGCTAAATCTTTTTCTGTTTTAATTGATTTTGCTAATTCTTCAATTAACTTGGGATCTATATTAATTGTTTGTTCCATTGCTTACTCCTCCGTTTATAATAATCTAGCTTGCGCTAGGTTAGGTTAGAATAAGCATTTACACAATTTTTGTTACAGACTCCTGAAATTGGTATTTGGTGCTTGCGTTTCATATTAGGTTTTCCCCAGTGTTTGGCTGGGGTTGTATTATCATACTTTGCCTAAAAGGGTCATTTTTCGCAATGTCTTATTTGTGCCTAAAACTAGGTTGCGAGGAACTTCCAGTGACCAATTTAGCATAAGCATCTTCTTCATCCATTACTGCATTGTATTCATCCGCACTTAACAAAATAACATATTCATCTTCTTTGCCATCTTTTCCGATAGTCACTTGTGGTTTTCTAGGCTCATCTTTCATACCTAGATTACTAATACCAATTTTATGTAACTCATCAGAAAATTGTTGTAATAACTGGTGATCAGTAAATACTATTTGAACTAAATCTTTATTATTTTCTTGATTTAGTAATATATTAGCTTTTGCTAACAGTGATCGAAATTTAGAGTTTGCATTTTTTCCATCGCTGGTTGGCCTAAAGCTAATAGGAGCTAG
>JAFEDN010000253.1 GCA_018241585.1 Pseudomonadota bacterium
GCTTTATATTCCTGGGTAGACGGCGGTCTGGATGAGGGATAAAACAGCGCTGACCAGGCCGCAGAGAGAGAGGGAAAATAGGGGGTTCCCGCTGCTTGTAATATGTTGGCAATGACATCCAGGCTGGAAGAGAAGAACTGGAGGAAGACGCGGAACTGGAATCAGAAACCGGCTGGCTGCCAGGACCTGTTTTTTCTCATCTTGCTCTTCCATTTCCACAATTCGTACACCATCCATTTTGCCGCCACGCTGCTCAAACAAGCGGCTAGTCAAAGCGTTCATTTGACATCTTTTTTTATTATAATGTTCTTGAACATCCTCAACATATTGAAAAAGAAATATCAACTTGAGCGCGAGAGCCAGAATTGCTCAAAAATTAGGCACGAATTGGATTAAATTCTCAGTCTAACAAACTGATTCATAATGCAATTATTATAGAGTAATTCACAATATACCCCGAAATATACCGTAAAAATTTCGTCACTTGAAAATCAAATGAACCTAAGCTCTCCGGTAATTTATTGTCTGCTGCTTGTTATTTTACAGATTTTAATGACTAGGTGTTATATACGAGTGTTCGGTTGTATCTGTCGAATTATTTGGTAGGCTGATAGTGTAATGTTTATTTTTAACTGATTGTATTTGCTGATCAGTATGGAAAGGGCCCATAGCAAAACCCAATAACAATATCGCATTGTGGCGATCTGCTCTTGTTGCGATACAAAGAATTCTGGCATCTTCGGACGGTATGCCTACTTTATATAGAACAACATGTTTTGTTTCCGCTTGGTTAGCCACTGTAATTAAAACCTCGATTGCCTGGTGTCCGATAAATGCTAGATGAGGATGTTGATGAATGATTTGAGAAAATTGGATTTCATTATAATCTTTACTATCGCGAATGTCTGGAGAAAGGTACAAAAATCGGCGTATCCCTTGAAATTCAATCATCTCGCGCACTTGTTGCTGATCTGCCGAGATGCTGCCGTTAAACCAGGTTAAGGGGCTGTCTTTTCTTTCTGAAGAAGATGAGCTGGACCAAAAGGGCTTTGGCAAATAACCCATTTTACCGGTAACCCAAGTACTTGCTTTAGCCTTTTGCTCGGCATAATAATTGGTTTCTTTTCTAACTTCGAGTGAGGGCGGGGCTTTTTTCAAAATTGAATAAATGTTATCGTTTATCTCATTGGATTCGTCTTTCTTTTCGTCGGGCATTTCTTTAGTATCATTACTTTTTTGCTCACTCCTATCAATATCTTTTTGTTGTTTTTCCTCGGGCACAATGATAGGGGTAATTTTTAAATTATCTCCGATTCGCAATCCAAAGTTTCCCATGAACTTTTTTGCGCTCTGACCAGATATGGTTAAACAATTTTCTATCTTAAGATCAAAAAACGATAATGTAATCTTAGCTAATATAGCACAGACCAGCCAGAAAGGTAACGTCCCGATTTTTTTATCATCCATTATTAATGTATTATTATTTAATAAAAAAACTACTGCCAATAGAGCAATAATCTTAAATGACCCATTATATCCATGAGAACTGATGTATTTAAATTGCAGCGAATCTTTCTGTTCTATAATTCCCTTATCCCAGTAATCTAGGATTTTTTCCCTTTTGAGATAAAGACTGGGTACGGCATGGGGTGCTGAAAGACTCAGAGACATTTCAGCAACACTTTTTCGATATTGTTTAAAATCATCACTGCATGATAAGTGGATAACATGAGTTTTTGAGTTCTGCGCAATAAACCAAAAAGATACAATTTCTTGGTTAGTCAAATCGAAAAAGCCTCTCCTAATAGTATCTTTTAGGATGAGTTGTATACTATTGCTAACTGATCTAGTGATTGATTTAAATTTTTCTTGAATAAACTGCTCAACTCTTTTATTAATTATTTGGCTTATTATTTCTTTATCCTGGGTGGGTGATAAGCCGAATGTTAAAAAGCGAGTGTAAAAAACAAATTCTATTACTGCTGATTGAGTTGCATTCAGTTTTATTAATGCTTCTGCTGAGTGGACGATACCTCTTGTCATAGATTACCTTTTTCCTTTCCCTTTTAATAGCATGATACCATTTTCTGTGGTTTCATTCAAAGCGCTGCTATCTGTGCTATCTGTTATGGCTGTAATTCGAGAATATCGAAGATTTCTTTTAAGGGACTTAAGCCATAATTTCCAAAACCTAATTCCCTTTTCCACGTGGATGGGACACTAGGCACACGCCTATCTTGAAAAGTCCAAAAGGTTTAGATTCGTTTTCGAATTAGGAAATACTTTGAGAACAATAATTCAAATTGTTCAAAAATTAGGACGAGTGGGATTTAATTCACTTACTAATTTACTGGTTTATAAGGTAATTATTATGAGGTACTTTATGATATTCCTCGAAATATACCCCAAAAAATTCGGCGCTTGAAAATCACAAGGGCAAATCCCTACTTCACTGTCATTTTCACTATAACAGCCTCAGGACTATTACAACAGTACAGTTCTCACCGAGGATTTTTACTCTATTGTAATCCTTATTCGAAAATAAGATAATGCTTAAAAAAAGGAATAAAATATGCCATCGGTCATCCATCAGCCACATGACAAATTCTTC
>JAFEDN010000254.1 GCA_018241585.1 Pseudomonadota bacterium
TGCCGGCAAATCATTGCATGAAGGATTGAATGGGACCGGAATCGATTTTAATCGTGCAGGTGTTCCCTTACTGGAAATCGTCTCAGAACCGGATATCCGCTCTGCCAAAGAAGCCGTGGCCTATCTTAAAACCTTGCACAACTTAATCCGTTATATAGGTGTCAGTGAAGCTAATATGCAAGAAGGGATGTTTCGTTGCGATGTTAACGTTTCGGTACGACCAAAAGGTTCCTCCAAATTAGGGACCCGGACCGAACTTAAAAATCTGAACTCTTTTCGATTTATCGAACAAGCGATTCTGTACGAAATCCAACGTCAAATTGATGTTTTGGAAGACGGCGGCACGATCAAACAAGAAACTAGACAGTACGACGCTCAGCGAGGCGTCACTCGGCCTATGCGCACTAAAGAAGAAGCTCACGATTACCGTTATTTTCCTGATCCTGATCTTTTGCCTTTAGAAATCGATGCCGATTTTATTGAAACTATCCGCAGTTCTCTGCCAGAGCTACCCTGGGAAAAAAAAGAACGATTCCTAAAACAATATCAGTTGAATGCTTATGATGCGAACCTGATTACCTTGTCGCGTGAAACCGCCGATTATTTTGAATTAGCTGTTCAACACGCGGATGGCGGCAGCCCAAAGATTGTCGCCAATTGGATCAACGGTGAATTAGCGGCAGCTCTAAATAAAGAAAATCTGAGTATCCAGCAAAGTCCGGTTGGTTCTTCCCAACTTGGCGCTTTGGTAAAACGAATTCATGATGGAACTATTTCCAACAATGTAGCTAAACAAGTATTTATTGCGCTTTGGCAGGGGGAAACTGATCCCGACGCCGTAATTGAACAGCAAGGCTTAAAACAGATCACAGATATCTCCGCCATCGAATCGGTTATCGACAAAATCATCGCCGATAATCCAGAACAAGTCACTCAATACCGTTCTGGTAAAGATAAGTTGTTTGCTTTTTTTGTGGGTAAAGCGATGCAGGCCACTAAAGGCAAAGCCAATCCACAACAAGTCAATGACCTCTTAAAAAAGAAATTGGGTTCTTAATACAGCGAAGGTGACAATTGGTTCATTATCTTCTTTTGTATTTTTAGGAAGAATGCTTCAGGTAATTCTGCTCGAACCGGCAAACACCAGTAACTGGAATCTGCAAATCCTTGGCATTTGACCGCATCTTTTTCAGTCATGATGATGATCGCGTCTTGTTCAAAATTAAAATTCTCTTTTTGAAAAAGATGATGATCAGGAAAAGAATGCGCTGAAAATTGAAAACCTAAATTTTCCAAAGTCTTAAAAAACCGCTGCGGGTTGCCGATTCCAGCAATGGCATGTACCGGTCTGCCCTGAACCGCTGTAACACTCAACACATTATGTGGATTAATCAGTTGATAAATGTTTTTTGGAACTAAGCGCATCGGGTATTCCCCTTCCCGGTTACCTCCATTGTTAACAATCATATCAACTGTATTTAAACGGCAAAGCGGTTCCCGCAATGGGCCTGCGGGTAAGCAAAATTCATTACCATAACGACGTGCTCCATCTACCACTGCAATTTCTATATTTCTGTTTAAACGCAAATGTTGCAACCCGTCGTCACTAATAACAACATTACAAGAGAATTGAGTTAACAAGGAAGCCACTGCATAAACCCGGTTTTTACAAACTACCATGGGACAAGCAGTTTTATGGGCCAATAGTATTGCCTCATCACCGACTTTGTTAACGTCGCTACTAGCAAATACAGTTTGGGGTAAAGTGTGCGAATAAATAGCCCCATACCCACGGCTAACAATCCCTGGACGCCAACCTTGATTTTTCAACCACTCTACTAAAGCAATCACTAAAGGAGTTTTTCCAGAGCCTCCCACAGTGATATTCCCTACGATAATAACCGGTACATCAAAAGAATTGACTTTTCTAAGGCCAAGCTGATAGCTCCATTTGCGTATGGCCATACCCAACCGATAAAAACCTGATAATGGCGCCAGCAGGTAACTGATTAGGTTTTTTTGAGCCCAAATTTTTTCAATCAGATTCCGATAAGGCATTTTCATTTTTTATTGCTGAATCTATTATAGCGCCTTGGAACTGTAATCGGTGTAACGTCGCATAAGCGCTTGGACGGGACAATAAGTATTGGTGCGCACCTTGTTCTATAATTCGGCCTTTTTCCATCACTATGATCCAATCGGCATTTTCAATTGTTGATAACCGATGAGCAATGACAAAAGTGGTGCATTTTTGCATTAAATTTTCTAAGGCTTTTTGGATCTGCCGTTCAGAATGAGTATCCAGCGATGAAGTGGCCTCATCTAGAATCAGGATAGGTGCGTTTTTTAGCAAAGCACGAGCAATGGCTAAACGCTGGCGTTGTCCCCCTGACAATAACACCCCATTTTCTCCAATTAAAGTTTCTAACCCCTGCGGGAATTCTTGAATAAACTCCCAAGCATAAGCCGCGCGGGCCGCCTCTTCAATTTGGGCGGTAGCCACCAATCCATCTTGTTGACCATAAGCAATGTTATGGGCAATGGTATCATTAAACAGGATTGAGTTCTGGGAAACTACCGCAAATTGACGCCGTAAGCTATCTAG
>JAFEDN010000255.1 GCA_018241585.1 Pseudomonadota bacterium
CTGAAAAAGAAACTATATTAAATTGGTTAACGCATTCAATAACGCATTTGTGAATGTCGGTGGGTTTTTACCGTCAGCCCTTGCCGGTTTCATTCATTGGATATGGTTTAGGGACTGCTTGTGCCGGCAGTGCTAGTTTGGCTGTTGAAAATATCATGCAACATTATGATCATGATCCTGATCAAATTCAGATAACTAAGGCATTGATTTATTCGACAGTCTATTCGCTTGCTTATCAGCAAGGGTATGTTTTAGCACATCATCGTTTAAACAGTGATTATCACCGCATCAGTGATGCACAGGCATTACAACAGCTTGGTTTATATAGCAACGCAAGTGAGCAAGAAGTGAAAAAACGTTATCATCAACTTTCTCTGGAAAATCATATAGATAAATGCAAAACATCAGCCTGTGCAGAGAAATGGACAGAAATCACAGAAGCTTATGCAGTCTTGATGAAAAAACGCGCTTAAAAATCAATTTTCGGGCTTCAATTTTATTTTCTTAACTGCTCATATAATCCAATCGCTTTCTTCGATTCCTATAGCAATCGGCAATTATTTAAAATCGTTTAAGCATGCCAATAACCTTATTGTACCCCAGTTTTGGGGTGCTCTCCGTATTTGTTACGGATTGTTTTTGGTAATCACAGAAGATAAACTATCCTCCAATAAGTCGGTTAATTCCGCTTATTAAACTTGTTGTTCATCGGTATTTTGAAAATGACGGCATGGTTCCTTAGTTCTAGTTTTTTATTTGGTTTAAATTTACCAGAAGATAAGTAATATGAAAAAATTATTGAAAGCGCTATTATCAAAACAAGTACCAGAGCAGGTAGAAGAAAAGACACCGCTAAAACAGATCAATCTACGC
Organism: Pseudomonadota bacterium; assembly: GCA_018241585.1. Taxonomy (GTDB): domain Bacteria; phylum Pseudomonadota; class Gammaproteobacteria; order Coxiellales; family Coxiellaceae; genus JAFEDN01. The sequence continues at coordinate 874 of JAFEDN010000255.1, forward strand.
GCAGATTATTGTCGCTGGCCGTTTTGTAATTATTTACACCATTTTTCTAATCCTGAAACTGATGATGAAAAACCAACAAAATGGCTTTTAAGTAAAGGATTAACCGGACTGGCTCTGCTCAGTCTGACAGCAGTCAGCATAGGTGTTACCAGTATCAGCGTCGTTGGAAATACCTTCGTAGGAAATGCCGGTGTACTGAAATCTTTAGCGAGAGGTTTAATTCCTGCTGGAACTTTTATCTATTCATTTATTCTTAGTCTGGATGAATTTTCCACAACCGCTGTATCCTCTTCCTTTAGTAAAGATTTAGCTGTCTTCTTGGGATCAGTATTAACAGTAGGCTCTATGATAGTCACTGTGTGTTTGTCCCTAGATTTAGGGGATATCACTACCAGTTTTTTGAAGCGATCTGTAGATGATCCCGATGCTTTTAACTCCCTTAAGAGGATGAACGGATATGTGGCTACTTTTATTTTTCTCGGCCCAATCTTTGCGGGCATGGCAGGTCTAGTATGCACTCGATTAAAATCAAAATCAGTACCGAGCTTTGAGGGTTGTTCTCGAGGAATGCCCTTAAGAATCTTAGAAAATCTATTTTTGCGTAATTTCAATTTTCCTAGAGTTATAGTTAGCATGGGGGGCATGCTATTCATGCCAATATCTTTATTAACCAAGGTGCCAGATGTAGATCGATGTCTATTAGGCTCAGCTATCGTTTGCTATTGGATAGCAAAACCATTAGCAGAATTTTTTGTATTATGTCTAAATCGGATACAAAACAGATATTCATCCTTCACTTATCTGACGTCAGAGTCTTGCTCAATCAACGAGTTAAAGTCAAACCACTCGAATCGCTCAAATAAGCGGCAATCTACTGCTCCTGCGTTATCTAATCCTATAGTAATTGATGATAGTCGTTCTTTCATCTACTGCTCCAGTGGTATGACAGTACCACTAATGGCAGTGTCTTCCTCAATCAACGAGTCAAAGTCAGAGAACTCGAATCTCTCAAGTAAGCAGGAGTCTATTTCTTCTGCGTCATCTGGTTCTGTGCTAACTGATAGCCGTTCCCACATCTTCAACTCCAGCTCAAGCTCCGGAGATATAGAAATAGCAAAACTGACCCCTCTTTGGGATGGTTCTGAGCAAGAGCGGGAATCTACATCAAGTTGTTTTTTACAATAGGAAACATGGCTGGCCAAAAACTTGTAGGAATGCTAACTGAGAGCCGTCGAAATTTCCGCCAGTCATTTTCATATGAAGTCAAAGGTCTTTTCTCTAGCTTGGCTTCAACTGTTGGTGATTGAGAAGCTCTTTCCCATTTCCATTCTACCGATACCGCGTCATTTTCTACATTTATCACTGGAATCTGTTCATTCGTAGCGCAAGATTTTGATCGTGCCAGGTCAGAATAGTCATAAGCATTAAAGCTACGGGTTTTTTGGTCTTCGGATGAAGATAGAACAAATAACCAATAATCAGAGCTGTTAAGAAACATTACATAAAATATTATTAAGTTCCAGTAATTTCTTATCTGAGAAAAATTCGGTTGACTGATTTGGGGTTGGGAATGGGGCAAGCAGAATTTCATTTCCGCGAACCACGGTCATTTTTTTGCTTTCCCCTGCAATAAAAGCATCGACCGCTTGTGCACCCATTAGCGCCGCTATTTTACGATCCATAACAGTAGGAGAGC
>JAFEDN010000256.1 GCA_018241585.1 Pseudomonadota bacterium
AATCAAAGGATAAGCAAAGATTAAAGATGGTTAATCCGACTCAAATCTTTTTCGATGTCAGAGAGTAAAATTTTCATTATCGGCTTTATTAATTGGGTCTTTAATGCATGATGCATAGTACGACTGATACTTTCAGCATTCCTTTCGGTATGAGGATAAACCCTTAAGGGTCACGTGAGGGGGGCATGTGTGAGGGGGGTCAAATCTTGAATTGTGAATTCTACATTAATTCACAATTCAAGATTTGACCCCTCCTTCTGACCTCTCCTTCTCCCCTCCTTCTTAAATTTCAACGAGCCTAGTTCAATCCTTCCCGCTCTTCCAGCTAAAGTTTCAGAATTTTATCTATGAGTTCAGTACTGCTGGACCCAGTTATGATAAAGCGATTATTTTGTTGGCATTTTTTGAGCTTCGTTTAAAATAATATGCTGGATATAAAGCGCATAAATTCTTAATGTTACCTTAAGGATTAAATGTCATAATTATATTGTATTTTATAGAAGGGTAATTAATCATAAGTAAAAAGAGGTATTAAACATGAAATATATAAGGGTTTTTTCTGCAATCGTATCCGCTAGTTTAGCTTTCATAGGAACAGGAATAGCATATGCGAATGAAGTTACCCAGGTTGCTGGAATGACTATCAAAAACGAAAGTTCTTACCCTATAACACTCCAGGCTAGTGATCAGTGCGGTCATTTCGCTAATCAAAATATCACGGGAACTATACCTGCACATCAATCAGTACCAAACCAATATCCTATTTATATCGACAAAACTTGTCTTGAAGAAAATTCTGGTTATTCTGGATATTACACAATTATTAATTTTTGGGTTGGTGGTTTACAGATTGGGGGGTATAGATACACCATGGACTCAGAAGGTGCATATAATATATGGTATGATTTATATCCGAGACAAAGCAATCAATCAGGAAATGGATACAATACTTTCATTATACAAGTTGATATTAATAGTGACTGCGATTCGAATCAGATGTGGCAAGGCCAAATTTGTCATAGAACAATGTATATCTGTGATAAAGGTGGTTATTGCGATGGAATACCGAGCTGATTTTTGGGAGATTCAATTAAAAGGTTTCAGAACACTGGTCTGGAATTGGTAGATTGAACTGCATGCCCCTCTTTACTTTTGCTGGATAGAAAGGGGCATGCCTGGAGCTTTGAACTACTGAATTGCATCATACTGTGTCAAAGTCAATAACAGCATTTAAAAATATTTTTAATTCGACTATATAATTCTAGGCTGTTCGTCGTGCTTGACCACTACAATCTTCCCAGAAACTATGAGGACCCAAGTGTGAGTGTCCAGCACCTTGGATAATAAGGTTGAAAAATATTTTGATTCCCCGGATTCTACCTCCACCGAAGCTAAAGCCATACCAAGCATGTAATTTATGGCTGTCTGTTAGTTTACTTTTTGATTGGGGATATAAACCCCTATTTTAGCATTCGAAAAGTCTTTCAGATTGCGGCGCTAATTGATTATTAGACTTGGAAAAATCAACACAAATGAGTATACAAAAATTTTTTTCAATTTTTTAGGCTTGACCCTCTCTACTTGATCTCACCATCGGCTTTGACACCTCCTCTGACCAGAGCTTTTAACCTCTGTACACGACAAAAATTGAAGAGGATGTGGATTTAAAAGTAAGGAAATAAAGGAATGGATTAACCCACTGAGAATTCGTTAGAATTCTTTGAAATAACCACAGATCAAGGAATTACAATGAAGGATATCAATGGGTTGATTAGTAGTTTAAACATTCATTTAAAGTGGAACAAGTGTCGGATAAGTTGTTTTATCCAAAATGATATTATGACCCTTTCGATTCAAATACAGAGTACCGGGTCGATATGACTTTTGGCAATAATTGCGCTAAGTCCAGTCAAACTCTGCGGAAAGCTACTTGCGACCTTGAGGCAAAGTATAGACTCACTGGTTTGCCATTCATGCTTTCTCTCTTTGCCAAAATCTGAGCTGGCCACATTTTGTAAGAAATTTCTCAATAGAGCTTATTTCATTGATCTGAACAAACCCTTGATCCATGTTTTCTGATAATCCTAATTTTTGAATTAGAGTTTGAGCGCCTTGGGAATAACCAATAAATTTACAATGAAAATAAGCATCGGTGATAAAATCACGGACTGATAACATTTTAAGCCATTTTTCTGTGTCAATGGTATTGATCAATATAACAATTGCATCATAAAGAACTGAAGGACCTCCATCGATATTTTGATCTGCCTGAATCCACGAACCATCGGATAATTTTACCCCGCCAACTTGAGGAGCAATGATTTCCAGTACGGCTTGGATTTGTGAAACTTGTTTTTGCAGGGAATAAAATAAATTCGCATCTACATTATCACTCAACAAAACTCCTAATTTTCGCCCTTTAAAATCTTGTGGTCCGTTAAGCATGATACTTAAAGCCGTCGATTTAGCTAAAGTTGTATTAACAGGTTTGGCGGGTTTTAGTGGCTCAGGTTTAGTGGTTAAACGTAGTCCTTCGATCACTTGATCAGCTAAACCGGTATCGATATT
>JAFEDN010000257.1 GCA_018241585.1 Pseudomonadota bacterium
TTCCCGAGCTTTTTGAGCATTGGCAGCGTTTTGAATATCTTGCTGCTTAGCATATTCCATACCCGGATTACCAGCACCAGGAATGGATTCGATATCAGGGGCCTGAGACACATCAACCGAACTTTGCATATGGCTACGTTTTACACTGACATGCCAACCAATCACCCCGGCAGTCGCTAACCCTACGACTGAAACAGCGGCGATCATAACCCGCAACTTGGCGCTACCAAGAGAATTTTTCTTTATTTTCTGATTGTTCATCGTTTATAGCCCTTTTATGTTTAACTGAACGATTCGACCGTTCGCCGAAGCGAGAATGACCGGTGCTTTCGTCATTTCATACACGTTTGTGCCATCCGGACTGCGCATGGTTGACAACCAACTTGGCGACAATACCGTTAACCGGGTCCGTAAAAATAAACGATCTCCTGAAACCCATGCTTGGCAAGAGCCGCCAGCGACAATTAATTCTTTGCTGCCTGCTGGTGGAACCCCATCCAAGAAATTTAATAATTGTGAATTGCCGGTATCGGGCAAACCAGTGATACTAGGAGCAGCATTCGGCCCCAAGCTTGGTAAGCGCAAATCTACCCGGTAATCCACTTCGTGTTGCCCTGGCATTAATGTGAGCATGACCGGAGTATTATGGTCTTTTAAAATGACCGCTAAATTACCGGCTTGATAAGTATCTACAGCCTGAACCATCAACGTATTGCTTTTTTGATCCCAACGGATATTAAAACTTTTTGGATTACCCAAGTCATAAGCTTGAATTGGCCAGGGTTCGCCGGTGGAATCTAAAAATACCAGAGAGGTGATATAGCCGGCTCGTAAACGAATTACCGGGGGAGCTGCGCCTGGAGAAAGATTTACCAACATGGAGCTGGAAGTCGGTTTCGGCGGCTTATCACCTGGATCGCTGGCAGCCGCTTTTTGAGTTTGGTCGAAGAGGTAACGCAAAGTTTTAATTTGCTCCGGAGTCAACGGCATCATCTGCCTAGCCGTTTTAGAGAAGGCTTCTTGGCTGACATCTGTCGCACCCAAGCTGCTGTTGGGACCTGCTTGATTTTGACTCTGAGCAGACACAGGAACCGGAGCTGCCGCTGGCTGAGCTGGAGCCTGTGCTCCAAATAATGCAGCGAGTTCTTGATTATCAGCAGCCCACACTGGAATCCCTGCCAATAGCAAACTGAATGCTGTGATACTCGTAATTACCTTTTTCATTTTTACCTCTTTCTACTTTCCAATTATTGCGTTTGTGCTTTTTGTACTACAGGCAAGAAATTATTAATGGCTATTCTTTCAGGATTCTCTTCTACCGGCACTCTAATTACAATAACAGTCACATCCATCGGTACGGGAATAATTTGACCTGAATTAGTCAAAGTGACTAGAATGGGTAATTGAATCTTCCATACAAAGCGGCCACCTAAAGATGCTTTTTGCATCAATCTGGGCGCTCCGGTTACCTCGGCATTTGAAACCATTTTTAATTTGGTTAAAGTGTCTAAGTTATTACTTTCTTTCAAAGCTTTTAAAAACTCAGTCCATCCAGATTGGCTGAATTTATTAGAAGCTACCTGAAGCTGATCTTGCCAATGCATAAAATCTAAGCTAAAAGTTTGTCTAACCGCATCAGATGTCCATTGGAGCACATGATCATCGGTAAATATCGGGTCATCTAAACGATAATTATTGATGATACGTCCGTCTGGAGTGATCGGAAAAAACTGAGGTTGGGGAGGATTTTTAAATTGATAAAATAAAATTCCAGCCAATACGCAGTTGATCATCAAAACAATAAACAAAGCCACTACAGCAATACGATAACCGTCACGGTAAAACAGATTACGAAACAATACTAAAGTTAATGCGTCTTCTTTCATATTATTTAGCCTCAAAATCGATAACCTGAATGCCTTGCGGGGTATCTAGAGCAGGAACTCTGGAAATCACCATATTTACTTTTAATTGCCGCTGCTGCTGTTCACTAGCGCTGCCATAAGTCACTAATACCGGCAATGAAACCCGCCACATGTAGCGGCCGTTAAAAATACCCGTAAAAACAATTACTGGAGTCTGAGGTACTACAGCACTCATCATTAATTTTTTGCTTTTAATCATGTCTAAAAGACCGGAATGGGTTAATGCTTTATTAAAAGCGTTCCAGCCATTGTTAGTGAAATAAACTGAAGCTGCTTTTAATTGATTGTCATAATTTCCAAAATCTAAATTAAAGGCTGCCCGTGTCGCTAAACTAGCCCATTCAACAAGATATTTATTGGTTACTACAGGTTCATTTAAAGGTGGTAAGGGAATCACTTCACCGGTAGTCATACTGGCGTAATATTTTGCCGGTCCTGGATAAATAGCTTTATAACCCACACATACGCTTAGCATAACGCAGAGGATCAGCATGGCAATTAAGCTGATTAACACCCAACGAAAGCTATCGCGGTATTCATAATTCTTTTGTTGTTCTAGCTTATGACTCATGGATTTCATATTAATAAACCTGCTGTTCGGGTTCTGATTGAATTTTAATTTCAATTCT
>JAFEDN010000258.1 GCA_018241585.1 Pseudomonadota bacterium
GCTTCCGGTGTGAAACCTGAACAGGGGATTTATACAGCCATCATTGCTGGCATCATTGCGAGCATTTTTGGTGGCAGCCGGGTTCAAATTTCAGGGCCGACCGGCGCTTTTATTGTTATTTTGGCAAGTATCACCGCCCATTACGGTGTTGCCGGTTTGCAAATGGCCACCATTCTCGCTGGAGTCGTATTACTGGTCATGGGATTCATGAGACTAGGTAGCGTGATTAAATTTATCCCAGAACCTGTCATTGTTGGTTTCACTACTGGTATCGGAGTGATTATATTTGTTGGTGAATGGAAAGATTTTTTCGGGTTATCGATCAAACTTCCCTTAGATTTGCCTTTTTATCAAAAAATTTGGGCGTTGCTCCAATCCTTACTCCATCTAAATTGGATCACCACAGGTTTGGCCGTTTTAAGTCTGTTGCTAGTAGTTTTCTCACCTAAGCTATTAAAGAGAATTCCGGGACCACTGGTCGCTATGGTAGTAGTCACCGGTTTGCAGTCCATTTTCAAATTTAAATCGGTGGTGACTCTAGGTGCAGCTTTTGGCGGGATTCCTCGCCAGCTACCTCATTTTATGTTGCCCGATTTTGCTCTGATCCATACCGGATTGCTTTGGCCTGCTTTTACCATTGCTTTATTAGGTGCGATCGAATCGTTGCTGTCAGCCACCGCTGCTGATGGCATGGCCAATACTCGCCATAATTCAAATCAGGAATTGATTGGACAAGGGTTAGCGAACATGATTGCGCCATTTTTCAATGGCTTTGCAGCAACCGGAGCTATCGCGCGGACAGCGACTAATATTCGTAATGGCGGCAACAGCCCGTTATCAGGAATAGTTCATTCGGTGTTGTTGATTGCAGTACTGATACTATTGGCTCCTTTAGCAAATAATATTCCTTTATGTACTTTGGCGGCTATTTTGTTCGTAGTTTCTTACAACATGAGTGATCTTCCTTATTTTAAACATATCTTATTAAAAGCACCTTTAATGGATAAAATGATTTTGTTAATTACCTTCTTGCTAACCGTATTAACTAATCTAGTCATTGCCGTCAATGTTGGAGTATTGTTGGCCATGATATTTTTTATCCGAAGCACTCATCAATATGTTGAAGTTAAAGTATCTGATTATGATTTAACAAAATTGCCCAAAGATACCTTAATTTATTCTATTCAAGGTCCTTTTTTCTTTGGAGCCGCTGAAAAAATCGCTCACGCCTTAGTTACGACTGATTCTCAACCAAAAATTATCATTTTTAGACTTAATAGTGTACCGATGATCGATATGACTGGTTTGGGCATATTTGATGAAATTATTCATGAATATTCCGAAAAAGGAGTGCTGGTTTATCTTTGTGAAGCGAATAAAGAAGTTCGTCACAAATTAATCAAAACCGGTATTATTTCTAAAGTCACCGGCAAAAAAGTGTTCGACTCGATAGAGCAAATTTTCGTAAACGTTCCGTAACTACATCTTTTAAAGTCTAGAAATTTTGTTCAATCTATATGTGAACTGTTACAACTGCTAATGCTGCCCAAAAGTGTAAGAATTTTCTTCTGCTTTGCTGCAACATTTACTTTTACAGTAAAAGAAATCATAAAATCCTTTATATAAACGGCCGGCCAAACCTTTAACCCCTTGCGCATCTGTATTTACGATTAAAGGGTCTTTAATCTCTTTAGCTTCTACCTCATGACGTGGGTGTATAATATTTTGGATTGTATCAACAAGAAAATTGAAAAGCCTGGCAAGCATAGGCATAACAATCGGTAAAACAACACTATAGACTCCAGTTAATACCAGATCAGTGGTGTTATCTGCTCGCCAATTCAAAACTGAATAGGGTAGATTACCGTCCTCATCAGTTCCATCAAACCCGCCTTGGTAAATACCATAAAAAACAGCATATGAGCCTAAAAACAAAACAGGTATCCCATAGTCTATTAACAATTCACGAGTGCCGATGGGAATATCACTTAAAATATATGTTAGCGTACATAAAAGTGTGTCTAGTAAATGATTCAAAATACTAATTTCAGGATGATTGCTATCAACCTTGCGATCTAACACAGCATACAAAATCGATACGGTTGTGAAAGCGCTAAAAACCCAAGTTCTAATACGAGTAAATACGCTATCACGCGAATCTTCTAATTTTGGTTTATCCGTTGAGCCCTTGCAATATTTGATGATTGTATTTAAAGAACGTATCACATCCAAACTACCATCTGCAGCAATTGCCAGCATTTTCCAGTCTGTTAAAAAAATAAGCCATTTAGCTCTGGTAGCAGCATCGGAATATTTGACAAGTTGGTAGATAAGACTAAGGAGGAATAGCGTGATCTCGCTTGAACCTTTAGCTAGTAAAAAATAAGCATTATTTTCTCTAGCAAATGTAACAAATTTCTTCATATCGAACTCCTTTGTTACTAATTCTAATACTTTCACTAGATCATAAATTTATTTTTATGTCAATATTTTTATTTTAATGGCAGCAGCTCCTGCTGAAGCGAGAGCTGCTTCCTGGTTTGGATACTGAG
>JAFEDN010000259.1 GCA_018241585.1 Pseudomonadota bacterium
AATAGTTATACAGGCCGTAGCTATGTGGTGTTTGGTGGTCCTGGAGTAGGAAAGGAAGGGAAGCTATGGCTGTCGGGTCTCAATGGCAGTAACGGCTTTAAAATTGATGGAGAAAACCTGGATGATCAAAGCGGAAGTTCCGTAAGTCGGGCGGGAGACATTAATGGTGATGGTTATGCCGATCTAATCATTGGAGCTTATGGTTATCCTCAGGGTAATAACAGAGGGCGCAGTTATGTGATATTTGGCAGGGAATTTTTTGTAGATGCAAGCAATGAGGTATCTGGTTCACCTTCAGATCGTAGAGTTATTGGCGATAGTGCGGATGATAATTGGATAATTGGATTAACTGTGGGTTCGGTTAGTATCCTGGGGGCTATGTTATTGGGCTTATATGGATTTTATCGAAGACAAATGAAATCAAAAACTGGGACATTTTCTACTATTTCTGAAAAAAAGGATGATATACAAGGTGGTGATACGGTAGTTTTCCATGATAATAAAAAGTCTCTGGAAATCAAGGTCACACCTGAAGTTGAATTGCCAAAGCAGGAAAATGGCTCACTGTCATTATCAAATAACCAGGTAATTTTATTTGGTGGTAAAAAATTTGTGCCTAATCCTCAAAGGGATAAAATTTTGTCGTTGGAAAAAAGCAAGGAAATTATAGAGTCAAGCTTTAATTTTTCAAGATAAATTTATTTAACTGTGCTTAATAACTGTTTTTTTTTACAAACGGAGCCAATGAGTAAAACTCATTTCTTTTATTTAACATTTTGCTGCTGGTTGTGGGCAATTTATGGCGTTTCAAAGTAGTAAAAATTTTAGAATCTTTGTACCCAAAAATTTAAGGTCTTTGCAATAGCTGGCGAGCAATTGGGCCATTTGGATGGCGTGGTTAACTGTGCCGGTCCCATGAAAATTTATAATGAGGAATAAGTAGCATGAACATATTAATAGCCGGAGGAACGGGTTTTATTGGCCAAGCGCTGGTCTCACATTTTCTGGCCGGTGGTCATCATGTCATTGTAGTAAGCCGTGATTCACAAAAAGTAATACAAATTTTTTCTGACACGGTTAAATTTATGGCTTGGGAGCAGCTAAATTGCTATCAAACTAAAGATGTCGACATGGTAGTCAACTTAGCAGGTGCTAATATTGGCAGCAAAAAGTGGAATCAAAATCGACGTGAAGAAATCATAGCCAGTCGAATTAAAAACACTCATCGCATTGTCGATTTTTGTATAAATAACACAGTGCCGCTGCTCATCAATGCCAGTGCGGTTGGTGTTTATGATGCTATTGCTCCTGAGAATCTAAATCAAAAAATTTATGACGAAAATTCAGCGATTGAATTCAGCTTCGCCCCTAATTTTTTAGCCAAAGTCGCTAGAGAATGGGAAATGGCTACTTGGCCGGCTCGTGATCATGGTTTGCGAGTGGTGAATGCTCGATTTGGTGTGGTTCTGGGCGCTCAAGGTGGCATGCTCCAAAAATTGTTACCCAGTTTTAAATTAGGTTTGGGAGCTAAAATAGGTAGTGGGCGCCAACTTTTAAGTTGGGTTAGCCTACACGATGTCATTCGTGCCATTCAGTTTATTATCGATACCCCAACTATTCATGGGCCGATTAACATTGTCTCACCTCAGATCGTAACCCAAGGCGAATTTGCCCATATTTTAGCTTCTGTATTGCACCGGCCACGATGGATAACTTTATCTGAATTTGCAATAAAATGTTTATTTGGGAATAGGGGAGAGGAATTATTATTGAAAGGTATAGCAGTGAAACCATCTAAATTACTCGGTCAGGGATTTAAATTTGTTGATGATGATTTACGCCAAACTTTAACGAGGCTTACCGCTAAAGTCTCAGAACCTCGTTACATTTTATTAAAAAAAGATGGTCCCATAGAAATCCGTGAATATGGCGAAATGGTAGTTGCTGAAGTTGAAGTACAAGGGGAAAGATTTATTGCTATCAATAATGGCTTTCGGCAATTAGCCAATTACATTTTTGGGAGCAACCAAAAAAGACAAAAAATTCCGATGACGGCTCCTGTTATCCAACAAAACCAGAATACTTCCAGTTCGCAATGGATTGTGCGCTTTGTGATGCCGGAGGGATTAGCCTTAGATAAACTGCCTAAATCTGAAGACCCTTCTATTAAGCTTACTCAATTGGCTAAAAATAAATACATCTTGATTGTTTTTTCAGGTTGTAACACTGACAAAAATCTACAGAAATATTTGCAGGTATTACTTGCTTACATTAAAAAAAATGATTTAAAAGTCAATAACGAGCCTATGATGGCTTTCTATGATCCGCCTTGGGTATTGCCTTTTTTACGACGCAATGAAATCTGGTTTGAGTTATTGGCTCTTCAATGATATCTATCAGGGTTAACTGACGAGGCGGCGGTTCCGGCATTAACCATGCACTTACAAGGATTATTGCACAAATTATTTGACGATGCAGCAAATTTATCGATAAGCGAATCCATACCCTGTTATTAACCCGAGTTTCGGGTTTAACAAATTTAAAATCAATC
>JAFEDN010000025.1 GCA_018241585.1 Pseudomonadota bacterium
CTTTAGATATTATTGACTCTAAATTGATTCCCAATGCTAAAAGACCAGAAGTTGCTGATTTCTTGAGAAAAACCAGCCTGACTGTTGCTCGCCACCTACGGATGGCTGAAAAACTGCAAGACCAAGTTGGCAGTCCTCACTAAGCAATTGTTTTTTTATTTTTGGATACCGTGCTCCAGTGAACTGGAGCATGGTTATTTGATGAAGCGAGCATTGCTGATTAATTAATAGCTTGAATTTTGTGGATTACTTTGTTGATTGTTGTTCATGTTCCCACCGCCAAAGGCGCCGTTTTTCTGCATCATTTCAATTCTTTGGTGTAAGCGATATACGTTTTGACGGTATTTAACTGCACAATAAATGGTATCTTCCAAATTAAGTAAAGCAAGGATTATTAAAATGATCCCAATGACTTTGGCAAAACCTGTGCCACAAGCATGATGGCATTTTTTATGTGAATCATGCCCGTGCGTACCTGCGGTTCCTATTCCAGTTGTTCCAGCGACGCCGGTCGTGCTGTTAACGCCTGCTGTATTGGTTCTTAATTCATCGATAGCACCACAACGGTGTTTAGCGCAACGGTTTTGGTATATCCCCCAGCTTATCAAGAAAGTACCGAGGGCGATCACTATAAATTCTAATGAAAATGCAATATTATATAAAAACATATATCCTCCGAGAAAAATTTATAAAGAAAGCAAGAGCTTGATTTATAAGAAATATAGCAGAGCAGCCATAGGTATGCTAATTTATGAATAATATAAACATAAAAGCCAGTCGATTAACTTATTACTTTTCATTACCTAGAGTGATTAATTGTTTTAAAACGGCTTTGGCATGCGTGGTTGGTTATCTAATTTATCTATTCACACCACTGCCACAAGCTCAATGGATCATAATCACCGTTTTGGTTGTAATGAGTGCTCAAACCACTGTGGGTGGGATTTTTATCAAAGCACAAATGCGATTGTTGGGGACCATCTTTGGGGCGGCGGTCGCTATTTTGATTATTTTTCTTTGCAAAAACCAAAATACTGAGTTAATCATCGGTATTGGGCTTTTTGTGAGCATTATGAGTTTTACTTATATCGCGAGCCGCGCCGGAGATATCAGTTATGTGGGTACATTAGGCTCGGTCACGGTAGCAATTATCCTGCTAAATAAAGAAATCAGTTTGTCTATGGCAGGAGAAAGATTCTTTGAAATTGTTTTTGGTATTTTATTATCCTTTTTAGTTTCTTATTTTGTGTTTCCAATTCGTTCGCATAATTTATTTATTAATAATTTAGCGGATACTATTAATCACTTAAGGGATTATTTTGAGCGTTGTTTTCATCAATCAATGAAGACTCATTCTTCTTTTTTTGACGAAGATGAAAAGATTTTAGGAATTTTTGTCCAGCAAAAAAGACTGATTTATGAAACCGGTTTAGAATTTGGCAAAGCTCGAACAGATAAGACCGTGTTTAAACGCATTTTCAATATTGAGCGGCGTATTTACCGTGCTATTAATATGATTTTATACAGCATACGCGGCATTGAGGAGACGGTAGCCGATACTTATTTTGAAAATTTTCAAAAGAATATATCCGGCTGTTTCTCAGATTTATCAGCTTTAGTAAAGTCGGGGATGATTAAATCTTCAGACATTGAGATGAAATTGGCAGCTCTTGAGCAGGCAGTGCTCGAAAAAATGCAACAACTAGACCTCAAAGATGAGTATCAATATTCACTTATTTTTAGTTTAAAGTTTTTAATTAATGAACTGAAAAACTTAAATTCAACTATCCCGCAAATTAAATACGGTTCTTTTTCAAAGTCACGACTTCTACGATAATTTGGTCTTTCAGGGGATATTTTAGGTGATTTAAAATCCGTAAAGCGCCTTTATACAACAAACGAGTTGGGACCAAAGGATAATTTAATAGACTTAATGCCCATCCGCCTTTTCGGCCAAACTCATAGATTTCATGGCTGTTATTGAAAATAACATCGGTGACTAATTGGTGTCTGTCTACAATAGTAAAACCATTCTGTTTAGATGTAGTTTCTATCTCTGTAAAATCTTTGGGTACGAGAGTGTTTTCTAGCGTTTTTTTAATCCAAAAGTGTATAATTTGGTTAATGACATTGGATGTATTGCCAAATTGATCAAGTTGTTGCTGAAAGTTAGGAAAAGCTTGGCGGGTTGTGGTTAAAAACACGAAGCATCCATTTTCTTTTAACAAATAATGGCTTTGTTTTAATAATACAGAAAGACCCACATAAGCACAAACAAAACTGGCAGTAACAAAATCAAAGCGATTAGCAGGAAAAAAATGATTAACTTTATTGATTCCGGTATGCTGAGTAGTGACATGAGGCAGACGTTGTTTAACCAGCTTGAGCATATCAGCAGAAACATCAACGGCGTAGAGTGAGGCATGGGAATTTTGGGCTGCAATCAGCTCTAGCATCTTGCCATCACCACTACCTAGATCCAGGAGTTCAATCGGCTGTTTAAAAAATTGTTCATTTTTTTGTAATTGATTGAGCGCTTCAGTTAATGCTGAAGAAATGATTTTAAAATAATCAATCCTTGAATAATACTGAGCGATTTCATCATAAAGACGGTCCATACTCATAGAGGTATCTTCAGGCGAAAGCAGGTCTTTGTCAAGTCGTTCGCCGGCTTCCTGTTTTGATACAGAATCTCAGCAAAGCTGTGATTCAATAATGAAGGCAATCTTGGTTGCGCTCGTATCGCTTGCGATTGCTGATCAGCATAGGATAAAATCATTAAATTGCCAATTTTAGGAGTAATCTTATGAAAAAAATCTTTCAACAAGGAATGTTGATGTGGATGGTGGTGTTAGTTACTAGCGTCACTTTTGCTGCTCCAGTTACTGAACAGCAGATTCAGCGGGTCTATTATCAGTGGACTCATGCTATTGAAAGCGCGCGAGGTAATCCGCAGCCGGTTGTTTCTTTATATGCTCCTAAAGCCATTTCGCTAGCCACCCTAGCACCTTTACCATTAACTAATCATGCTCAGTTAGATGCTTACTTTAAGAAGCTGACCAGCAATAAAGGTCTGCATGTCGAGACTCAGCAGATATTGACTCAAATTTATCCGCATATAGCTATTAATAGTGGAGTTTATACTTTTCATTTTATCGATTCTGAAAACAAACCAGTAGCGTTAAAAGCCCGTTTTAGTTTTGTTTACCATGAATCGAAAGGACGTTGGTTGATCGTCAATCATCATTCGTCTGTTTTACCAAATCCAGGTAGCTAATTTGAACGCACCAGGTTCGCTCAAATACAGACTATGAAAATAGCGGATAACGCTAAAATAGCGGGAAGCACTAAAGCGCGCAGCCCAAAGATATTTTCAAAGAAAGCACCTAAAGCGCATCCTAAAATGAAACCCCCTATCGGTGGCCAAGTGTACCATGCTCTAATGCGTGCTTTTTTTATTGCCTCGGGGTCAGTACCTAAATAATATTCGCCAAGGTCCAAGAAAAAACGGGTAATATTGGTAGTCATCACGGCTGTGGTAGGAGAAGATTTTAAGGAAAGCTGCACAAGCGCGTTTTGGATGGCCATTGAAGCAACCCCAAACATTCCTGCAGTGATTGCCGGTATGGAATTGGCGTTGATTGTTGTCCCGTGGCTGAAAGTGAGTAAACAATATCCCAAAATAAACAAGAACTGTAACCAAAGTAGCGGTTTTAGAGTAGAAAGTTTTTCTAGTTCTAATCGATACATTAATAATCTAGCCAAAATCAGCACTAAAATAAAAACAGGCACAGCCAATACCAGAGCAACAGGCGCTTCGCCCGCATGAACTATTCTGACAGCTAAAATAACCAGGTTCCCTGTAATGTGAGATACAAATAAGCCGTTGAGTCCTAAAAAACTGATTACATCCAAGCTACCAGCGATAATGCTTAGCAGGGCCGGCAGCCATTTAAATATCTGAACCTGATATTTCATTGTTTAACCTGATCTTAAGCCCAGCTTCAAAGAACTCACTAAAAAATATTGCTTTCATTCAAGAGTTCTGGCTTGGTCAGAATTCTTGGTAAGAACCAAGAAGCGATTTTGGTTTCGATGAGAATCTCTGGGAAAATTTCATCCCCTTTGGGATACTTCCTGGTAGCTTTTACTTGCATACTTATATTTATAGCTATTGTTAATGCTCCTGGTCAAATCTTAAGAAGAAAATTATGATAGTAGCGATCATCAGTGCCGGCATTTTTGGGTTAGTAGCAGGAAACCGATTCGTTGTGAATTTGTACTTCTGTTAAAATGAGCCAGTCAGTCATTGCAGTCAGGTAATCCACATCAATCTCCAGGGTAAGGTTAAATGAAAGGTTCACAAATATTTAATAATTTCAAAGGTGTTTGGAAATTTGAGCGATTTATTTCCAATGAGGGGTCAGTAAAAGGCCAAGCTACTTTTGCGGAAATTAAACCGAACGTTTTAAAATACAGTGAAACCGGTGTTTGGATAATGGCAGATAAAAACATGGAGATATCGAGACAATATCAGTATCACTATAATCCTGAAACCGATAAAATTATTGTTTTTTTTGATGAAAACCCACCCCGTCTTTTTTATGAGCTCAATGTTGCTTTTGCAGAGGCAAAAACTTCTGTCTGTACCATTGCAACCGGTGAGCATTTATGTAATAAAGATACTTACAAAGCGACCTATAAATTTATCAGTAGTAATCAATTCACTTTATTTTATCAGGTAAACGGTCCTAGAAAGCAATACGTGATTCAAACTAATTTTGAACTGGACTTAGATTGTCATTAAGTCCCGTGGTATTTAATTGCCAAGATCAAAAAGTAGCAACTGCGCGTCTTCAAAACTATCGATAGTAATGTTTGCTTCTTGAATAATAGCGCAACCATCACCCGGCACCATGTTTCGACCATTTATTTTGATATTCCCGCGAATCAATTGCAGCCAACCGAAACGTTCTGCTAAAAAGTGATATTCGATTTGAGAGTTGGTTGTTAGCTTAGCGGTATATAATTCGACATCTTGATGAATCTTCACAGCATTTTCCTGCTCGTTTGCAGACCCGAGTAAAATCCATTGATTAATTGCTTGGCGGAAAGTTTTTTGGTCGTAGCCGGGAGTCAGTCCTACTTCCTCAGGAATGATCCATATTTGCAGTAAATGTAGGAGATCTGTTTTTGAAGGGTTAAATTCGCTATGCTCGATGCCGCTACCGGCACTCATCTTTTGAATTTCTCCAGCATTGATTATAGCGCTATGACCTGTGCTGTCTCGATGCTTCAATGCTCCTTCGACCACAAAGGTAATAATTTCCATATTATCATGATGATGTTTTCCAAATCCCATCCCGGGCTGGACCCAGTCTTCATTTATAACACGTAATGGGCCAAAATTAATAAAGTGAGAATCATAATAATTACCGAAAGAAAAACTATGATAGCTTTTCAGCCAGGGAGTGATCGTTGCGCCTCGCTCATAAGACTTACGAATCGTAATCATATTATATAAATAGAATTCTTTTGCAAAAAAAACAACAAAAAGACATATTTTATCTACTTTTTCGCAAGACCTTTTTGTTTGATCAGGCTATCAAACAGCTTTCTTTTTTCAGCGGGGAGTTCCGCGCGTCTGATTTTTAATATTGTTTCATGCGGCCCCTGAAGACATTCGGGCGTCAGCCGATCCGTTATCAGTAAGCCATGCAAATGGTCGATTTCATGTTGCAAAACACGCGCATAAAAACCTTCTGCAGTTTTGATAGTTGCTTTTCCGGTTGCATCCTGATATTTGACTTTAATGGCGTTATACCTGGGTACTTTTCCCATAACGCTGTTTACCGAATAACACCCTTCAAAATCGCTATACATGCCTTTGCTGGCAATGGGCTGATATGTTGCATTAATGATGACATGGATCGGTTTTTCTTGGACATTATCACGGAGTAATGCCGCACTTTTTGGAATATAGATAACCGCAATGTTTCTGGCAACCCCTATCTGAGGTGCGGCCAATCCAACGCCGCCAAGCTCAAGTACTATTTCCTGCAACTGAGCAATTAATTCTTGATCAGCCCCTGTTAAGGGAAAAATAATTTTGGTTGATTGCTGTTTTAGTGCAGATTTTTCTGGATTAGGTTCATTTTCTATCATGACTATTTTTTCTTTCATTGAATGCACTCCAACTGCTGAGGCGCCCATTAGCCCTAACGGCTATTTTACGCGAGTTGCTGTGTTTGGCAACGTAAAATTTCGGTCTTGGAAAATCGCCGTCTGTATTTCATGACTGAAATTGCCCATTTTATACTTCAAGCGCGTGCTATAATCTCTAAGAGGAGTGAATCTCTGCTTTTTTCAGGAGAAAATGTATGAGTTTTTTTAAAGATTTTAGCAAATTTATTCAACAAGGAAATATTGTTGATTTAGCAGTCGCTTTTATCATCGGGGTAGCTTTTAGTAAAATTATTTCATCTTTAGTAGATGGTATTATCATGCCGGTGATCGGAATTTTTCTAGGAGGCATTGACATTGCCGGTAAAAGCACCACGCTTGGGTCAGCAGTGATAAAATGGGGGCAATTTCTGCAGAATTTGCTTGATTTTGTTATTATTGCTCTGGTGGTGTTTTGGATAGTGCGAATGCTAGTAAGATTAAAAGTAACGGCCACCAATAAGCAGCAAATACCTAAACAAGAATTATTATTGACTGAGATTCGAGACATTCTAAAACAAAAATAAAACCTTTTCTGCTCTTTAGACCCCCACCATTCTGTTAGTTGATTGTCAAAAATTGACCAAGTTTAAGACTTGATATATAATTTTAAAATTAATAATAAATACAAAACTGGAAGGGTAAAAATGCGAATAAATTTTTTTAAGTTCTTGATGGTTGGGTCTTTAGCTTTATCTTCACTACCTCTAGCTTATGCGGAAGGGGATCAATACGCTACAGTAATTATTAATAATAATCTGAACGTTACCTATCAGATTGTTGATTATACGCAATCCGGTAATGGTTTTTTTAGTGGGATACCTACTTCAATTCAATCTAATGAGACTGGGGTAGCGTTCACGGGTGATTTCTATCCCAGTAGCAGTCCCAGCGCGGCAAGTTTTAAATTAGAGGACCCTAATAATACTAATTGCATTGATGACCGGCGGGGCCAACTGGGTCATTGTTATCAAGCTCAATTTACTTACTCTGATAAGGGTCGTGTGCCGCATGTTCAGATATTAGATAATTCTCGCCCTTGTTTAAGAAATTGTAGTTTCAAGTATGATGCGCATAATCCTAATGATATTACTGTGATTATTAATACCAGTACTAAGTAATGAGAGGCTAAGGACCCTCGGGAGTTGCTATTGAACTGTCATCAGTCTGTAAATCTTCATCTTTAACAAAAGATAGTAACTCCCATTCATCTTTTTCGGATTGTATTGAAATGCCCATACTTTGATATGGAAATAGCAGTTTTTCGATTGCGAGCATAAAATTGTCCACGCAATCCATGGTTGCAGTGTGAACGGTTTTTCCTATTAACATGGATATTTGATTGTAAGCTCGAGAAAAACTGTTTCTAGGTTTAGATTCATTTAGCGTAGTCTTATGTGTATTGACTAGTTCTTTCATTTTTTCTAAAGTAGATAGAGCATTCGATTCAGGATTAAACTCGGATAATACCTTTTCAAAACCTACGATTAGTACTTCTAAACTCTGAAATGCGGATTTAAAGCGCTTACTATCTTCTTCGAGGTGTTCTAGTACTGGCTGGGTAGCGGATGATAACAGTGATTCAAAAAGAGATTGCTCTGGTTTTTTATACATGGGATTCAAAGAGATAATTTTATCGACCTGTTTAGAAGTTTTAAACTGTAGTATTAGTGTTTCAATTCTTAAAAATTCAGCTATATGTTCATCTCTTTTTGCTTTTAGCCGTTCTAACATTTTAAAAACATTTTTATCTTCGATTTTAACTTCTTTCATTTTTATCTCTAGGTTTCATGATTGTTAATTTTGTCAGCTCAAAAAGTTTCATTATTTTATAATAGGATATTTAAGAAAATCTTAAATATACAGATGTTTTGCCATGCCGGAAAATAACTTAGACTGGCTACTGGCAATAGCACCGAATTTGCGAGGTCCACAGGGAGCGACTCAGAATGCTTAACGCTGCGCTGGAGGTTACGATTACCGGGGCTAATCACTTCTGATGGATTCGATAAGTTGCACAAATAATTCAGACGAGTCGATATTGGATTCATGATCGTATTCGTAGTGGACAGACAAAAATTACACCCATGCAGTACTTAAAGGACAAAAGCTATATGAGCATAAAGGAGTGACTATTTCAATTAAACGCGCTTGAGAGAGCGCTTATTGTTCAATTTTTAATGCGGGAGCCCTGTGGTTTAAATAGATTTCACTTGCAACTATTTTAAATATCTGAAACAATTTTGACAAAAAGGATAATTTTAATATAGTTTAAAGGAGAAATTTTTTATGCCAATGATTTGTATACATATAAAAGATGCAAAAATTACTATAGGAAATTTACTTACCAGCGAACGCGAACAGTTGCAAAGTGATGAAATTAAAGCTTGCAAATATCGACGAATTATCTTGAGATTGAATGATAATTTTGATATTGCTTTTTTTGATAGTATTAGTAAAGAACTTTTAGCAGATGCAGTTATCCAAAGTATCGATGAATGTTTATTTGTTCCCGCTAATCAGATTGTAAAAGTAACTTTTCCAAAATCAGCTTTATCTACATCGAAAGGTTATATTCCTGATATTTCTACCACTACAACCATTTCAACATCCACTTCAAAAATGTTCTTTAGAATCAGACAGGAAACCACGACCGATCAAGGTTCTAGTGTTATTGACCTCAAAGAGGAAATTAAAGGACAAACCTTGGTTGCAACTTACTCACGGGTTATTGATAAGGCACAATTGCTAGATGAAACTCGAAAATTAATCCAATTAGATCAGGTAGACCCGCTTGATAAAATAAAATTAGATTTGAAATTGAGTGAGATTAAGATTAATGATCCGGTAAAGTGCTATGGTGAATTAACCAAAGATTCCTCCCGAGAAGCTAAAGATAAGTGGTATATTCACCAAATCTTTGGAGGACTAGAATTTAATGTAGAACGATCAGTTCATAGTGGAAATTATGTTGCTGTATTTAATAAGGACCTATATGTCAAGGGAAGTTGCCTGCTATTAAATAAGCTTGGTTTAGAACTAAATACTCATTTTCTAGTAAACCTCATATCAAAACAAATTACGTTTACCACTATAAGTAAACACCTGCAAAGAATTGCAATTGCCAGCTTAATTTATCGTTTAATCGGTATTGTAATACGATATCAAGATATTTCTTTTCCAGAGAATATATATCAAATTCAAAGCAAGTATCCAGAATCTTTCGAACCCATATTAACGGTTCTTTTCAAGAGTACACCCCATGAGGTGCATTTCAAGGAAATGAAATCAACGGCGTATGGTCTTGAATTTAAAGCCGACAGTTTACTTAAATCCTTATATGCAAAATATATCGACCATCTTAAAGAATTACGAGATTTGGTTGCACAGTCTGCGGAAAGTAAAACTAATACCTTCATTTCAAGTCTTTGGCAATCAGCTAAAACCGAAGCACCGATAAATAAAGCTAGGACTGGCTTATGTTGGCGGCTTTTGGGGTTAGCCAGCAATAATTCACTTAAGCCTCATCTCAATCTATTAGTTAGCATCCCAAAGTTAAGCGCATTGTTCAAAGCATTTGAGCCGTTCTTATCTGAAATTGCTTTGCAGTGCCCAGGTTCTAGTGGAAGTTTAAGTTCTTCTAGTTCAAGTTCTTCAGGTAGCAGTTCTGCACCGGTTCCCGGAGGTGACTATAATGGCTAAAAAAATAATTTAGATTTAACCTTGATGGAAGGGCGGGGCTATATTGTTTCATTGCCAAAATTCTTTATGGTCATATGCATATTGTTCGAATGAAATAGCTGGCCTTTCCAATATATCGGCGACATGACTGTGGATTGGTGAAAACGCGCCTTGCTGAATTCCTTTGGTAATCAAGATAAATTTTTCTATGTTTTCTAGCGTCCAGCCGCAATCGTATAAGGCCGCTCGAGTGTCGTCGTTTGATGTTGCGGTATACTTTATCTTTTGGGAACAAACAGCCGATAAAATTTCAGCAACTTGCTGATGAGTAAATGCTTGAGAGCCAGTTAAAATAAACGTTTTACAATTCTGAGGGTTATTCAGTAAGAATTTCCCGGCAATTTCCCCGATATCTCTTACATCGATAAAGCTGGTTGCAGTACCTGCATCGTAAATATTAATTGTTTTTTTTTGTTGAATGTGATTTAAATAAAAAGTATTAAAATTCTGCATGAAAAAATTGGGTTGTAAATGCACATGGGGGATATTTTGGTCGTTAAGGTATTTTTCTATATAACTATGTGAGAATGTCGGATAATTTTCTGCGCCCATTGCTGAAAGATGAACCATATTTTCAATGTTGATTTTCTTTGCATAATCAATAATTTTTTTTGCCGTCGAGATTTCAGTATTTTTATTTGTCGAAGGGATCAGTAAGAATAATTTATTTACTTCATCAAATGCTTGCGCGATCGTTTCTGGTTTTGCTAAGTCTAAAGCGATTGGTTCAGCGCCCAGTTGGGTAAATAATGCAGTATTTTTCGGTTGATGTACTGCCGCTTTGATTGGTATTTTTTGAGAACGCAAGTATTTAACGACTTCATAGCCCACTTTTCCGGTCGCGCCCAGGATGAATATTTTCTTAGCCATTAAAATATCCTCTGATTAATAAACTCGAGATAGGTGTTTATTGTAACTAAAAACAAGTATAATATCGATAATTGTTGCAGCAAGCTATGTGAGGATGGATAGCAAGAATTTACACATATTCAATTTTGATTTGAGCGTTACTGAAGCGGCTGATATAGAAAAAATGTCAATGTTTTTCATAAATATGGAACTATTTAAATGCACCCCAAAAGTGTCTTGATAATTTCTGATATGTATGGCTTAAAAAGTGAATATGGCCGGGACGATAATTACATTTTTGCAACAGCCGATGTATTCGAGAAACTAGGATTTGTAGTCAAAATATATTCTTCGCTGAAATTGGCAAAAATTAGCGCTGAAAATAATATAAAAAACATTCATAAGCTATTCGTTAGCTTTGGAATTAAGAATGCTATTGAATCTCTTGGTAGCGAGAAAGACTCATTCGATATCGGCATAGGGTTTAGCATTGGTGGAACTATTCTGTGGAAAAGTTGTCAAGAAAAAAAATTATCTCTACAAAAACTTATTTGTATATCTTCAACCAGATTAAGGAGGGAAACTAAGAAAATTAATATCCCTACCATAACCCTATTTGGTGAAAAAGACCATTATGCACCTTCATTGGAACAGATGAATGATTTAGGTGCAATTTGTAAAATTATTCCTGAATTTGATCATGATTTTTACCGAAATCCTAAATTTATTGCCCAAATTTTTGAAATATGTGTAATCTAAACAATTTAATGTTCACCCATGCAGACGATTAGACAGCTGTAATTATTATTTTGAATTCAAAAAATTATTTCTTACCGAAGCTAAGCGAGAAAAATATGAATAGACTAATCACAATTAGAAATCTGTGAAAACTTTAAGAACAGAATAGGCGGGTGTTTCGTAAGGGTGACTTTCAAGCAAGGCAGCGACAACTTCTTTTATGTATTCTTCTGCGCAGGCCATTTCTACTTTATATTCTTCAATCTGTTCGATAACATTTTCTTTGCCTACAAACGGTTGGCTTCCTGGTAAAGCCCGGAATTGTCCGGCTCCTCGAGTTTGCCAGCAACAGCAATCATAATTGCCTATCTGTCCAGCGCCTTTATCAAACATTGCTGTTTTTACGCTCTCTAAATGAGATTCAGGCACATAAAAGATGATTGAATACATAAGTTTATTTTTTCAATTTCAGTGGCAAAAGTCAAAATGATCCATTTTAGCACTTCGGCTAGGGTATGTGTAAACCATAAATAACCACATCGCGTTCGATACCATCTAACTGAGCAACTCTTGGAAGTAAACCCCATTGTTCGAAATGATATTTTTTAAAAAAGCGGATACTGGGCTCATTATGTGCAAAAATAAATGCCAGCAGGGTAGATATCTGTAACATTTTAATTTCATTCAAGAGGTAATCCATCATTTCTCGAGCGATTCCTTGTCTTTGATATAAAGGATTAACGTATACACTAATTTCGGCTGTACCCATATAAGCAGGACGGCCATAGAAATTTTGCAAACTGCACCATCCAGCAAGTTCATTATTTTTTTCCATCACCCATAAGGGCCGATGGTCCTTATGTTGGTTGAACCATTCTAGCCGGCTGTCAGTGGTGATCGGGTTGGTATCTGCTGTTGCCATTCTGCCTGGAATAGCAGCATTGTAGATAGCTACTATTTGGGGAAGATCATGAATATCGGCAATTCTTATCATAGATTCTCCATCCTGGTTAACTACAATTACTTTATATCAAGATATTTTTCAGTTTTGATTGAAAATTTATCAGTAAAGCACAGTATTTTTTCATTACATACGGTTGTGAGCTGGGTGGTCTTCTTATCATGAATAATTTTTATCGCAGGTTAAATGAGGAATACAGCTATAACCAACAAATCGAGCAGAAGCAGTGGCATCAGGTAATTTGAAATCAAATACACTAACGCCCCACATTTGCTTCCCCTGGTAACTTCGACCGTTACTTGAGCCGAACATAAGTGGTTGATGGTCCTTGTTGATACCTAAATAGAGCATAACATGAGTAATAGGTGGATTACGAGTAGTTTTATAAGTTCCTTCCCAAAATAGTAAATCACCAGGCTTTAAATGATCAAATTCTGCTGAAGAAAAGTTGGTAGCGGTCACTGGATAAAAATTCCCTTTGCGCAGCACCCATTTATAAATTTCGCTGGAAGAACGAGGAACATCAGTTAAATTATTGAGCTGTAGTAAATAATAAATAGTGCCTGAACAATCCATGCCGCCTCGCTGAGGATCAGCTGATCCATATAAATATGTAAGATTTCTTTGTGTTAAAACCAGGGCTTGATCGATAATTTTTTTTACCGGAAATGAAAATTCTTCATACCCCTGTAGTTGGTTAATTGGAATAATTTGAGTTTTAGCAGTAGGGGAGGCAAAGATAGAATTTAGCGATGATATTAAAAAGCAAAATGATATTAATAATATTTTTTTAATCATACAGAGCACCTTAAACCAGATAATTATTTGTTATTAATTGAATCATACCTATTGGTAGCGTAAAGTATCAATATGAAAATTTTAAAAACGTTATTAAGGCTTTATCTAAAGCCAGATCAACTTGAGGATACTATCCATTTTTACGAAACTCTCTTTGGAGAAAAAAATTGTTTACATTTTAAATATCCTGAGCTTGGCTTAGAATTGGCGCAAGTTGATTCCTTATTATTTATTGCTGGAACTGACCAGGCACTTACCGCTTTTAAAGCAACTCAAGCAACATTTTTAGTGGACTCAATAGAAGAGTGGAGAGCTTGGCTCATCAGAAATGGTGCTACTGTGCTTAAAGAACCTAAATCTGTTCCCACTGGTATTAATATGCTGGTTAAACATCCTGAAGGTACCTTAATCGAATACGTTGAACATCATGTAAAAATAGACTGCCGATTTTAGCTAGTTTATTACATTTTTAGTGATATGATTGGCTAATGAGCATAACTTATGATCGACAAGAATTTTACCGCGCCCATTTATCTCGTGACTCCCGGTTT
This sequence comes from Pseudomonadota bacterium, assembly GCA_018241585.1. Taxonomy (GTDB): domain Bacteria; phylum Pseudomonadota; class Gammaproteobacteria; order Coxiellales; family Coxiellaceae; genus JAFEDN01. The sequence continues at coordinate 13,861 of JAFEDN010000025.1, forward strand.
GATGGTCAGTTTTTCGTGGCCGTCAAAACCACCATGATTTATTGCCGGCCTATTTGTCCTGCCCGAAAAGCACATCTAGGAAACTTGGAATTTTTTCTTCACGCAGCTCAAGCTGAAAAAGCGGGATTCAGACCCTGTTTGCGCTGTCGTCCAGAAACAGCTCCCGGTTCTACTGCTTGGATGGGGACTTCAGCAACCATTCAACGAGCTATTCGCTTGATGGATATGTTTGCTGCTGAAGAATTATCAGTCGGTGAATTGGCTAAAAAATTAGGAGTGGGTGAACGATGGTTGCGTGAATTGTTTCAGCAACAAATCGGCGTAAGTCCCTCGGCGATCTTGAGGTCCAAAAAGCTTGATATTGCTAGAAATTTGCTGGATCAATCTTCTCTGTCTATCACTGACATTGCTTTTAGTTCAGGATTTCAATCGATTCGGCGTTTTAATGATGCTTTTAAAACTCGATTCCAAAAAACCCCTAGCGCTTTTAGAAAAACACCGCTCTCGAAAGCAAGACTAGGTTTGCAATTGAGTTACCGCACCCCTTATGCGTGGGATAACCTGATGCTTTTTTTAAAACACCGTGCGATTGCTCATTTGGAGCAAGTTGATCATGATTCCTATCAACGGCTTATTACCTATGGCAATATCCGAGGATGGTTTAAAGCCACGCCGAATCAACACGGCAAAATTGCAGTTGAGTTTAAGTTAAATAAACCTGCGAATATCCTCGAATTTGTCGCCCGGTTGAAAAATATTTTTGATTTGGATTGTGATCCCATGGCCATTGAGAATAACCTTGCAGAAGATCGCAAATTAATCCCATTTTTAAATCAATATCGAGGATTACGTATTCCGGGTTGCTGGGATGGTTTTGAGCTGGCGGTTCGAGCGATTATCGGCCAGAAAATCAGTGTTAAAGCAGCGCGCACTGTGTTGAGCCGGTTAGTAGAACATTGTGGTGAGCAACAATGTTGGGATGAATCGATCAAGTTAACCCATTTTTTTCCGACTCCAGAAAATATTTTATCAGCCGATTTAACTCGAATTGGTTTAACTCAATCTAAAGTGGCTAGTTTAAAGCAGCTTGCTGTTCAGGTAGCTAACAAAAATTTGATTCTCGATGGCACAGCTAACTTAGAAGAGGTGAGCCGGAAACTACTGGCCATCAAAGGCATCGGCCCGTGGACAGTAGAATACATTGCCATGCGAGCACTGCGTCATCCGAATGCTTTCCCTGCAACTGATTTAGAGCTTCAAAAGAAAATATTACGTCTACGATTAGACCCTGAAAAGTGGACGCCTTGGCGAGCATATGGGGCTATGTTGCTTTGGAATATTGTATGAGGAGAACCAGATGAAAAAAAGTCGCGGAATACAATTGTTACCGCCAGATGTTACTTATGACCGAATGGCTTCGCCGGTAGGAGAGCTAACCATCATCACCTCACCACAAGGACTACATGCTATCTTGTGGGGTGGAGATTTTAAAAATCCTCAATACGAAAAATTTTTGAATTGTTTAAATCCGTCGGTCAATGAGCCGACGATTTTAGCTACTAAAAATCAATTATCAGAATATTTTCAGGGGGAACGAAAAAAATTTGATTTACCATTGGTAATTCAAGGAACGGATTTTCAAATTCGAGTTTGGAATGAATTGCTAAAAATTCCTTACGCACAAACGATTTCTTACGGAGAGCAGGCCGAAAAAATTAGCGATAAAAATAAGGCCAGAGCAGTGGGTATGGCCAATGGTCGGAATCCAATTCCAATCATTATTCCCTGTCATCGAGTCATCGGCAGCAAGGGTCATTTAACTGGTTTCGGTGGTGGGCTTAGCAATAAAGCCTATCTGCTAAAATTGGAAAATTCAGCATGAGTCAATACTCAGTTAAATTTGCTTTTTGCGCATTATGCATGGGCTTTTTTATGGTCATTCTGGATGTCACTATTGTGAATGTGGCATTACCGAGTATTGCTTATTATTTCCATACCACTTTGTCCGGTTTACAGTGGATAGTAGCCGGTTACACGCTAACCTTCGCTGGATTATTGCTCTTAGTAGGTGGCTTTTGTGATTATTTCGGTGCTAAAAAAATCTTTAAGATAGGTTTAATCTCTTTTGGTCTTACTTCTTTAGGATGTGCATTATCACCAACCATTGCTTGGCTAATTTTTTTTAGATTGTTACAAGGAGCAGCGGGCGCTTTGTTATTACCTTCCTCCTTGGCACTAATCACTCATCTTTATTCAGAACCTGATGATCGAGCTAGCGCTATTGGCATTTGGGCGGCCTTGGGTGGAGTGGCTTGTGCATCCGGCCCATTTTTAGGTGGTTTATTAACGAGTTTATTTTCTTGGCGGCTGATATTTTTTATTAATTTATTAATCGGTCTGGTCAGCTTATTATTAATTTGCTTTTATCTCAAGAATCTCAAAGCGGCAAATCCTAAAAGAAAACCATTTGATTTTCTAGGATCAATCAGTGGTTTTTTGTTCATTTTTTTATTGTCCTATGGTTTGATAGAAATGGGAGTATATGGTTGGAATAATTTAATTATTATGTTGTGTTTCATCTTTAGCGGATTATCGCTGATGCTTTTTTTATGGATTGAAAGCCGAGTAAGTTATCCCATGTTGCCATTAAGCCTTTTTCGTGATCGAGTAACAACGATGGCTTTATTAGCGGCGATGATTTTAAATCTATCATTTTATGGCGAATTATTCATGCTGCCGTTTTATTTTCAAAATTTAAGGCATTATTCAGTTTTAATGACGGGACTGGCAATTCTACCACTTCCTGGGCTTGCGCTAATGGGGTCTTATTTAGGTGGTCAATTAGTCGCTAAAATTGGGTCAGCCAACATTATCATGATTGGATTTACCATCACAGCTATCGGATTTTTCAGTCTTCTGACGTTAGAGCAGAATTTTCCGGATTATATCTGGATTATGTTACCATTTCTGGTGATTGGCTTTGGCATTTCTTTTGCAACACCAGCCATGACATTTGCTGCTATCCACTCTGCAAAGCAACCTCATGCAGGTATTGCCGCCGCTGTTTTAAATACCGTGAGTCAAATGGGTAGTTTAATTGGGGTTGCTATTTTTGGTACTATCGCGACGATATCCAAGGATTTTCTATGGTCAATGCATATAACGCTATTCCTAGCAGGAATCATGTTTTTAGTGACAGCTTTTTTACATTTATTGTTAGTAAGAGGCAAGCTCCTAATTTAATTGCGGCGCGGGTATGAATATGCCCCACAACAGTAGAATTGCTCATGAGCTTTTATCGAAACGCTGAATTTATTTCTCAAATTCCTGAGCTATGTGGAATATAGATGTCCATTCTTCAAGAAGAATTAATTAACTTTGATATCACGTTTTGAATAACACTAACCGATTCTACTTTAGTATGAGGAAAATCAACGTGAGTGTCTAACTGGGAACCTACTATGTATGGCAAATGAGCATTTTTCAATAGCATGAGATCATTTAGATCATTCCCAAATACTGCTGTGCACGACAGATCTACCCCGAGCTCATCTGAGCAGGCCAAGTTAGTTTTTTATTTGCTTGTTTTATTTAAAAAAATAGGAATATAGCCTGGTCTGGAACTGTTAAAGATGTTGAATTGCATTCGCGGGCAAGTTAGACTGCACTCTGTTTGGTAGAAAAAATCTTCAGTGTCTATGACGCATCACAAGACTCCGAAGCGTTTATCACGGATTTACGGTTGTAACGGCCGGGTTTATACCATAACAAAAACTATGAAATTAAATTGAATCGCGAAAGTAGCTATAGTCGCTATGATTGTATAGTTTTCTCGCAGGATACTTCAAAGCCGATAATTCTACTAGAAATCATGCGAGTAAAGAAAACAGATAAAGGTGAACCAGCAGCTCCCGCTGAAGCGAGAGCTGCTTCCTGGTTTGTATACTGAGCTCC
>JAFEDN010000260.1 GCA_018241585.1 Pseudomonadota bacterium
CAAGGAGGCCAAGGCATATGAGTTTACTGGAATTATTTTGTCTCGTCGATGAATTTTGCCAAGCTTTTTTCCCCGAATGGCAACGCATTTTACTCACTTCTGGAACTCAAAAAAGGCAAAGAAAAACGGATATGAGCTACAGTGAAATCATGACTCTATTGCTTTGGTTTCAGCAATCTCGTTATCGAGATTTTAAAAATTTCTATATCAAAGAAGTCCTTAATGGCGCTTTACGAGTCGATTTTCCACATGCCCTCAGCTATACTCGCTTCGTCTCTTTAATTCATCGGGTGCTCATTCCGCTCAGCGCTTTTTTACAGAGCCTTAAAGCCGATTTCACAGGCATTGGTTTTGTGGATTCAACCTCCATTATTGTTTGCCAGTCCAAAAGAATCAGTCAACATAAGGTGTTTAAAGAAATCGCTAAAATAGGAAAAACCACCAAAGGATGGTTTGATGGGTTTAAACTCCATTTTATTTGTAACCATCGGGGTGAGATTTGTTCTTGCCGCATTACACCGGGCAATGTCAATGACCGCGAACCCGTCGATTTCATGAGTACGGGAATGCTTGGCAAATTATTTGGTGATAAGGGTTATATTTCTCAGCCACTGAATGAGACATTACTTCAGCGGGGACTTCAATTAATTACGAGCATACGTAAGAACATGGAAAATAGGTTGTTATTGTTGTTTGATAAACTGTTATTACGTAAACGCAGTTTGATTGAAACCATTAACAATCAATTGAAAAATGTCTTTCAGTTAGAACATACTCGTCACCGCAGTCCAGTCAATGGTTTGATTAACATATTAGCGGCTGTCGTCGCTTATATTCTATATCCTCATAAGCCATCTTTGGAAATGCCCTCATCGGCTATTCAAGCTTTGCAGGTTTTATCTTTATCCGCTTAACCAGAATTCGCGTTATAAATAATATATAACATGTAAATAGACTCAGTGTCTTTATTCATGACAAGAAGAATACACGTAAAAATGAGGCCCAAGAGAGAGGGTAACTAAAATTTAGAGGCCAGAGTTATTTAAAATATTTACTATTTCCTTTGCCAAATCCTTTTTTTCCATTGCTTTCAATGTATCAATTTTTTCTTTATCTTCAAATAATCGGATAAGTTGGGTTTTCAGATTTTGTTTTAATTCGTTTCTAATCGGTTGAAATGAATCAGCAACGTTTTTAGCATCACATTTTTCTATTAATTCATGAATCGATGTATTCCCATCCTTCCAATTCTCTTCAATGTATTGCAGAAACCCTGAGTCAGGTACTTGTATTAAATTTAAATCATGGAGAAGTGTATTAATATAATCCCTCACACTTTTATCATTCCATCCAAAATCAGATAAATCTGGAGTTCCTACTCTACCGTAGAGTTCACTGATAATGTATCCTACTTTGGCTTGAAACTCAGGTTTAAGCACCAACACTTTGTTCTGAGCTAGTAAATTATAATGTTCAATTCTAAAAGAAAAAGATAATGGAATCATGGCAACCATATCTTCAGTAAATGGAGATTGCATGGGTAAGAAAAAATTGAGCTTTTGATCTGAATTATTCAGCAACTTAGAAAGTTTGTCTTTTAAACGGTCATTGGCTTCTCTTTCGAGAATATTATTCCCAGCAATAGATAACGGTTTAATTTCTTCAGAGATAAGTACTCGAACTAAACTTCTCAAAGTTCTAATGAGGCAAACATTGATGTGACTAACCTTTGGTTTGCGTTTATGGCTTTTAACTAAGTCGCAAGATTGTGTTAAGACCATAACATATTGGTCTTCATGATCTGGAAAAGAAACTTCGGGATAGAATTGTTTAAAGAAATTGCTAAATTGTCCTTGAACTTTCAAAACATCGCCTTGTAAAAGGGAATTTTCTTGAATGCCTTCGCCATAAATGTAGGTTGGAATAGATTTTTTCTGAATCACAGAGAATGAAGCCTTCTATCCATTTCAGCTCTAATCAAAAAACCTTCATCAGACTGCCTTTCGAACTCCTGCAACCGCTTACGTGCTACCTCCAAGATAGCAGGAGAAAACTCTGGCCGATGCCGTTGAGTTTGTTTAATTGAGTGTTTGGATTGACGTTTTTTCATATCTATCTCCTATGCTTTAATTATACTGAATTTACCTATCCATGTCCATAACTTAATGGGCTTTTTTAGGTTTGCTGCCCCGAAGACCCGCTAATGCTCTATGACCAGACTTGGGGAGATATCGATAAAATTCTATTAATTTACTTTATTTTCTATCAATTTCTTGGCACGTCTATCGGATAAGCAACGGCTGTTGCCAGCCGTCACTCTCCTAGGAACCGTGCATGAAAGTTGGCCCTTCACACGGCTCGAGCCATTCTAAGGCCATCTTTATCCAGTTGACCCAGCAGCCCTAATGTGCGTACCTTGGCTAAACCTTTGGCATGGCGCTTTGCAAAATACTCTTTGAAGGCAAGATCATAAGCTGTCGCTTCACACCGTATCGTGTGGTACCGATGGGCGTGTGTGACAGAGTAAATTTTCACTGATAAATTTTGC
>JAFEDN010000261.1 GCA_018241585.1 Pseudomonadota bacterium
ATTTCTGCCATACTAGATCGTACAGCTCTTCAATATTCCGATAGCTGAGTGCGTAGGCTACATACCAGCGAACAGCCATTAAAATCATTTCTTTCTGAAAATGTTTCCATTTGAAGCTGATACCCATGTCAGTAGCTCCATTTTGGCAAGTATAACGAAATCGCCCGGTTTTTTGCGACAGAACCGGAATATGCACCGTGCTTTGGTTTTCGATGTTATCATTGGCGTCGGGGGTTAACGTGGTGTCATCATTGCCATCCTTAAACAAAGACTTTTGATAGGTTTGAAACAGATCAGCGTCACAACTGATGATATCGGTCTCGTCCTTATCATTCGGCGTGTCCGTTTTCGCCGTCCTGGACCAGTAGTCTGCTCGATGGTAATGGTGGGGGTCACCGATTTATCGGTATCACGAATCTGGGCAATATCCCCGTCATCCCAGTAGCCGATGGTTCGCGTGCCGTCTTTGGTCACTTCCTGCCAACGCAAGCCCTCTTGATAGGTGATCAACATACTCGAGGATTTGATTAATATCACATTGCCTAATACCCAGCCGCAATCCACTGCTGTCGGACGATCCGCGGCATCATACAAATAAATATTATCGTCGCTTTGAACCACTTCTTTGCCCTGCATCACTTGCGCCAGTCGACGACGGCGGTTACTGTTTCGATCATATTGAGTCACGCCGGTCAGCATCGTGTCAAAAAAGTTGGTTTCTCGTCCCAAAGCATCTAAGTTTAAAGTCACTTGCCGAATCAGCGTGGAAGATGATCCCAATGTCTGTAGCTTCCCCAATGGTTATCGCAGAGAAAGAACCTATCAATACAGTAATTTTGAAATGTCACCCCTTTACGGCAGGATTAATCAACGGAAGGTTTTTAAGTAGTCATTTGAATAGGATTCTTTAGTGATCGCTCAAGGTTAAATTCTTTTTTGTACAGTAATCTTTCCGAAACGATATTATTTTCTTTACAAAAATTAATGAATTTGTCGGACTCAGAAATTTGCAAAGAGTTTTTTTTATGGTTCGATCCTAAGAGATAAGACAACCAAGGTTCTAGTCCCATTGCATAAACATAAGCTGCTTAGGCATAAGTGAATTGATCATTTGAGCCGCCTGCAAATAACTTGAAAGTGAAGCTTACAAAAGGGCCTCCAGTCATCGCTGGGTTTTTGCTGAGTGCTAGATGTCCTTCAGGTGCAGCTACATAGGATTTCATAATAGGGATTTGTGCATTTGCTAACATCATTGCACTAGGAATAGGGGCAAGCATAGGTAGACTTACATACCATTGATTGCACAACGGTTCTAGTTGCAAATTGCCTTTCATTCTGCACAAATCGCTCATCGGATTTCTCTGTCAATTGAATCTACGTCAAATCACTCTGTGAAATAACAGCTTGGATTTCATTACACAAACTCTCGTATGCTGATTTTAATTCCTCAAGTTGCTCATTTTTTTTGGCTTGGATTTCAAGTTCCTTAGAAGCCGCCTTGAGTCTGGGTGTGCCGCAATAACAACTGCCGCCATGAATAAAATGAGCTAAATCAGCTATTTTTTTCAAATCACCTTGCTGATAGACTTGTTTCAGCTCTTTCAAATTACCGACGAGCATAGCGGCTAAATCGTTTATCATTTTTTTAGCCGAGTTTTTATCTGCCCCTAGGATTTTGGCTCCTAAATCCAAGTCAATTACAGGTAATGTCGAATCCATTTCTAATTCCTCTTTTAACCGAAAACCATTCTACCGAATATTGTTTTCTTTTTTCAAGAGCTTTTAGCATCTTTTAATCAGGAAACTGATTTAAAATAGAAACTTTCCGATAACTAATAGCTTCTTGAATATGATTTCGTTTAATCCTTTCACTAGAATCCATATCAGCAAGGGTTCTCGACAACTTTAAAATACGATGATAAGCACGAGCAGACAAGCCTAAAAGATCAATAGCCTTCGCCAGAAATAGTTGATCCTGATTGTCAAGTGTACAATAGCAGGACAGTTCATCGTTGTTCAATGCCGCATTCACTTTACCTTGGCGCAGCTTTTGCATTTCCCGGACTAGACATACCCGGTTGCGGACAGTAAGACTATCTTCATTAGTAGATTTACCGCCATTGAATAGCAAACTAGCAGACATTCGGTGGACGGTTAAGTGCATATCGATTCTATCTAGGAGCGGCCCCGAAATTTTATGAAGATAGTTCACAATTTGAGTTCGTGAACAGCTGCATTGGCCTCGATCATCGCCATAATATCCGCACGGACAAGGATTCATCGCCGCCACTAATTGAAAGCGGGCCGGGAAAATAACTTGATGTCCTGCTCGTGAAATAGCAACTACGCCTGCTTCTATTGGCTCACGAAGCGCCTCTAATACCGCGCGAGTGAATTCCGGCAGTTCATCTAAAAAAAGCACCCCTTGATGGGCTAAAGAGATTTCACCAGGAACGGGAGGGTTGCCACCCCCGACTAACGCAACCGTCGAAGCAGTATGGTGAGGAGCTCGAAAAGGTCTTTTTAGCCAATTTTTAAATTTGAA
>JAFEDN010000262.1 GCA_018241585.1 Pseudomonadota bacterium
ATCCTGATGAGGGTTCGCAAGGGAAAGGAGAGCGGTAGCGACCTTTCCCTTGATTGCTGCTTTAGTTTTATATTGATATTACATCAAATAAGAAAAATCTAATATACTTACCTAAACATTGCCACTGATTTATGGATAAATTAAGGAGTTGAAATGCAATCATTTTTAAAAAAAATTTCAATCACGATGGTTTTGGTTTTTTATACCTTGATTGCTAATGCGCTATCCAATCCAGTTCCTTGGCCGGATTGGGTTAAACAGTTGCGTATTGACGCGATTAATAATGGAATTACCGCTACAACTTTTGATCAAGTGTTTCAGAATATTCATGGGCCTGACCCCAGAGTGATTAGACTATATTCCTCCCAGCCGGAAGGCAGACTCACTTTTCTCCAATATCGGCAAACACGTGCTGATAATATTCGGATCAAAATGGGTCAGCAAGAATATATAAAACACAAAGCTTTATTAGATGATATCGGTAGAAAATATGGAGTAGACCCCTATATCATTTTGTCATTATGGGGGTTGGAAACCGATTACGGTCATTTCATGGGTAGCTTTTTTGTACCTAGTTCACTGGCCACCCTGGCTTATATCAGTGACCGGCCGCAATTTTTTCGCAGCGAACTGATGAGAGCTTTACATATTTTTCAAGAAGGCCATGTTTCACTAGCAGATTTTAAGGGCGAATGGGCCGGAGCCAGTGGACACCCGCAGTTTCTTCCTTCCAGTTGGTACAAGTATGCAGTGGATTATGATGGCGACGGCCGTAAAAATATTTGGAAAAGCTTACCGGACGCTTTTGCCTCAATTGCTAATTATTTAGCTAAGAATGGCTGGCAAGCAGGGCAGGAGTGGGCCGTGGAAGTTTCATTACCTCAAAACTTTGATACCCAGCTTCTGGGTAAGCATACTGTCAAAACCGTGCAAGAATGGCGCAGCTTAGGCGTTCAATTCAATTTTGACAATGGGTTTTCTAATCAAACCATGGCTTCAATTATCCAATTTAATAACGGTCCGGCTTTTATGGTGTTTAATAATTTTAAAACCTTACAAACTTGGAATGAATCCAACTATTATGTGACCACCGTAGGTTATTTAGCGGATCAAATTAGGAAATCTTAGCATTTTTTACCAATGCTAACATAATTCCCCCGGTGACCATAAACAGAAAGACCGTGCTCATGCCAACACGCTGACTATAAAACCAATGGGTAAACAATGCTAAGACCCAAGGACCGATAAAAGAAGTGGCTCTTCCTGAAAGATTGTAGAGCCCAAATAATTCAGTAATTAAATGAGCTGGTGCAATTCGAATCAATAAGGAACGGCTGGCCGCTTGGACCGGTCCAACTCCCAAACTCAATCCCATCCCTAATATCCAAAACCATAATTTGGAATCAACTAACAAAATGCCTATGCCACAAGCGACCATGAGCGAGAGGGTTGCTAAAATAGTCAATTTTGGGCCTTTGGAATCATCCAACCAACCAAAAATGACTGCCCCTAAACCTGCCGATATATTCATGCCGATGCCAAACTCAATGACTTCCGTAAGAGTCATATGAAAAACACCGGCAGCATAAATACCACCAAAGGCAAAGACGGTAATTAATCCGTCAATGTAGAGCATGCGAGCGATTAAGAAAATCAGGATATTGCGATATTCAAATCGCAACAAGCTCAAAGTTTTAATTAATGATTCAATACCTTGTTTAATATTGGCGTACCAGCCCTGACCCGAGAATGGACGATCAGGAGTGAATGCAAACAGAGGCCATGCAAAAGCTAATACCCATACTGCTACCAAAGGTCCGCATAATCTAACCGGCTGCGCTTCGGATGGAAGGGTTTGGATGAGCAGCAGGGCGATTATTAAAGCGACAATTCCTCCCACGTACCCAAAACCCCATCCTAATCCGGATAACCGGCCTAAAAAATTAGCTGGGACTAATTCGTTTAACATCGCATTATAAAAAACCATGCTGATCTCTATCGCCATAGTGCCGACCATGACCCAAGTTAGGGCCCAGACTACATAATCATGCTCAGGTTTAACAAACCAAAGTGCTGCGGCAGAAATGATCATAATCGGAGTCAAAGCCATTAACCAGGGCTTCCTTCTGCCATCATAATCGGCGATAGCGCCCAAAACAGGGCTTAAAAACGCCACTATTAATCCGGCTGCTCCATTGACCTCACCCCATTGAGCAGTGCCGATAATATTATTGATCGCAACCTGTTGTGTGAAATAATTAGCAAAAATAAAAGTGGTGATCAATACAGAAAATGGCGAAGTGGCCCAATCAAATAGACACCATGCAATAACTTTTTTACGAGCAAGTAATTTGCCGGCTTGCATCAGCTTCCCAGAGGAATGATTTTGATGAGCACTCCATATAAAGGATGATCGATATAGTTTAGTTCTTCGCTTTTCATTCTTAAGTTTTGAATTAAGTTAAACCTGACATCAGCTTGATTAGAATAATGTTCAATGTTGGTTAAATTACCATTATTAAGCGATTGCCATG
>JAFEDN010000263.1 GCA_018241585.1 Pseudomonadota bacterium
CTCCAAATTCGGTGGAGACAACCCGCTCTGCAACCTCGTGTCGCAGGTGTAATTTAGGTGTAAATATGCCAAGAAAAATACGGTAATTTATGGTATCTTATAGATAGAAAGATATGCGAAACTGTAAAAAGCAAAAATGGCTTTAAATATAAACAGATAGGAAAATATAGGTATTTATAGAAAAGTTAAGAAGGGCACTGAAAATCCTTGTGTCGGCAGTTCAATTCTGCCTCTGGCCACCATAAAATCAAGCACTTACATAAAACTATTTACCCTCAAAAAATCCCTTGCGTGACCCTCGTTGATATAAGCTGCTTCACCCTGAGTTAAAATTTCCAACAAGGCTGCTTTGGGTCTTTCCCAATTTAGGGGGCAGGCTATTTAAGAAGAGCATAATACTCTCACTCTTAAGCGATAATTGTCAAAGTTTCTAAAACCATATGCGCTCCTTTGAATCAATTTCATCTTACGATGGAACCCTTCAGTAATTCCATTATTCTTCGTAAAACGCCACATACGTACGATCTCCTCTCGCCATTGGTGCAGAGTTTTCCCTAAGGTAACGAGAGCTGGGAACGGACTCTGTTTTAAAAGTTGTACTCTTTTTAAAAAAAGCGGTAGCAAGCGCTTGCACTGTTTAGCCGTACGATGTTTTTTCATTAATAAACGGTGTAGGTGACATTTAAACCGGTCAATGGCACTGCAGATGCGGCCATGCTGTCTCGTGAGGATATGCACTTTCTAAAGTGCTATCGATATATTGTGGGAGCCTGGTTAGCAACGTTTTCAACACACCAACGAGTTGATGGTTTAAATACTGAAATACAAGGCAAATTGTTGAAAACGCTTAGAATCAGCTAACTCTCTCAGAAAAAGCGCCATAGGCTGCTCCTCAAAAACTATTATTATACTCATTTTTTATGCCAAGTATACCAAAAATTGATAAATAGGTTGTCGCTTTTTTAAAAACGATTTATACGCAATTAAAAAAATTATGTTAACCAACCATAATTAGGGTATAATGTGAATAAAATAGCCCAAGTGAGGCGCTTATTATGCATTTTTTTAAAGAAGCGAAACTACCTGATAATAATGGCTCAAATCTAATAATATGTCCGTTACTGAGCCAGCCTTTTTTGCAAGATTCAGATCCTTATTTTCAAATAGCTTATACCCACGAATCTAAAATAAACAAGGTCTTCTTATCCTTTGAACAAGCCGATAAAGTTTTTATGAATTTAACATTGGACAAAAATTACCAAACATCAGAATTAATAACTGAGCTACAAAAGCTTTCTCAGCAACTAAAAATTGCTCACAAAGCTATAACCAACCGATCGCTGATTGACGTCTATGAATTTACCGGCACACCCAGAGAGATTGCTCCGTTATTACCGGTTTTACAGGAAAAATTATTAAAAAATCTTTACGTCGCTTATGATCAGGGGATCAAGGCATTGCCTGAATTATTAGTAATTTTTTATAATAAAATCGCAAAAAATATACAGACAACATCACCAACGCTTACTTAAGCTCGCTGGTTCATGTTATCCAATCATTCTTTTTTCACTACTTCAATCTAATGAATTAGAGCTGCTTGACGTTCCTGGTTGCGGAGAATGAGAAGATGTTGAGTCTGATCTCCTGCGTTTTATTCCGATATTACCTCCTGATTGTAAGGAATGCGTGGGCGATCGTAAAAAAGTGCACACCCTAATAACCAATCTAACGCTTGATCCGAGTCACGGTGTGCGCCATAAATTTCCATTAATTCATTGACGGAAAATCGTTCTAAGATTTCTGGCGATGAGCTTTAATTGTAGGAGCCGTAGTCTTATGCCTGCCATTCCGCACGAAAGTAGGATAAATAAAAAATAATTGCCTTTAGGCATTTTGTTGCTTACGGAATTGGGCTAAACTTTGTGCAAATTCTTTCAAGGATAGCACAAAGATGTTTGAGCAGAATGATATCATTGGGACAGATATCCTGGATCATCTGGGGTTGGTTGCGGCGACGCTATCTCCGCTTGAAATAGTGGAGAAATAGATGATTTAATGCCGATGACCCGAGGAGCCAAAACGACCTATGGTGAACGTGCCATGGCGATGATATTAAACGGTCTAGGTTTTATGGATGATAGACTATATTTATTTCCCAAGTTTCTGGCCAATAAACCGGTTGCGCGAATATTGGGAAAAGAGCTCCATGCTGAGGATTTTAATGATGATGCGCTAGGTCGTTTTTTAGATGCAGTGCATGGCTACGGTGAAAATAAATTATTCTCAGAGATTGCTTTCCCGATTGCATTAAAATATAAACTACTCTCGAAGTCCGCCCATTTTGATACAACCACTTTGACGGTGTATGGAGAGTATGAAGAAGAGGTGTTCTGGTCAAGTAAAATTAGACACATTTTTAAAGAGGTTTTCATTTAATTTTTCAAATTGCATCGGACTGATATAATTCAGTGTGGAATGCAATCGTGGACTGTTGTAAAACATTTCGATGTAGTCAATCACATCGGCCT
>JAFEDN010000264.1 GCA_018241585.1 Pseudomonadota bacterium
GAAGCTGATCTAATAGCTGAAAAATCACAGAACGTTTATTGCGATAAGGTTTCATCATCCATTGCAGGTGATTTTCTCCTGTCAAGCCTAAATATTCTCGACACTGCTCAAGTAAGGTATCGGTTTTTCCACCAAATTGCGCTTCGATCTCTTGAATTTTTTCCTCTGCCGTGCGATCGCTTTTGAGCGCAAGCAGTGTTTTATACAGTAGTAACACATAATCATCTATTTTATCAGCCTGCTTTAAGCGATATTCTTCTAGTTTCGTTTTAGCGTGCGTTTCAATGTTTCTGATCCAATTAATAAATATTTGTACCAAATCATCAACAGCAGCTCCTGCTTTCATAATGATTAAAATAATAACCAGTGCATTACGTTTAAGTGGTCGCATTTTCTTCATATCTGAAACATCTGTCACTATGGTTTCATCTTTTAATTGTTCTAGCCGTGCCGGTACAATAAAATCCAGGGAAAGTTCGAATTGCTGGCGCAGTTCCAGCATCGTACTAACGTACCGAGTATAGCTTTTAATATTGTTGGTCGTTGGCTTTTTTGGCTCTAGCTTTAACATAGCCCACGATAAAATTTTCATTTTTTCATCCTGTTCATCATCATTGACAGGCGCTAATCCTAAAATTCTTTCTATTAATTTTTCTTGCTCGCTTGAAAGTGAATTAGCAATGCGTTGGTAATTACTGTTATTGACAACCGTCCTAGCAGCTCTGGCTAATCTAAGTAATTTCCTAAATCCCGGCAGTTCGAATCTCGTTTTTATTAACTCTTCGATTATCACATTAATAATATCTGCTAAATTTTCTCTGATATTTGCAGCTTCTAAGGCGGCCGCTTTCATAATTTTACGCCGTTCTTTTTAATTCGAATGGATTTTTAAAAAGTTTCGAATAATGGTAAGATGTCGTTTACGCGATGTTAGACTATAGTGATTCAACTCTTCAGAATATGGAATATTGATTGATCCAGCAATTGTTTTTTTGGTGACTTCTCCCACTTTTATAACCTCAATAGGTCGGCCTAAATATTGATAACGTTTTAATGTCACCATAAAACTTAATCTGGAAGTGAACTGTGTTTTTCTGGTATATTTATTAAGTAATGCTACTTTATCTTCGGTCGGTGTAAAAAGTTCCTGTAATTCTTTCGCACTGAAGATTGGCTTTATACGCGGATAAGCTGTTTCATGAATGACGGTCATCCATTATTCTCGTGTAGCAAATGAAATAGAAAGCATGTTATTATACGACCAAATACTATAGTTTTTGGACAGCCCGCTTGACTCTAAATGCGTGGATATCGGGACTGCAACGTTATCATCCAAAGCCATCTGTGACACAAGCCAGGCGGTGTTCCGAATATTCGATGGCACAAGAGCATCAATGTTTGAAATGTGTTTTGCTGAGAAAAGGCAAGGCACTGGTTTTTCTAACGATATGACTTACTCACCCTAAAATTAAGTTATGCTTTTAATCAAGCCTGTGATTTAATACTGAATACTTAGCAGTAAAATTACTTGCAGAGAATTGGAAAGCCAGTAGCATAAGGAACTTCTATATATGTTTCAAAAAATTTTAATTGCCAACCGTGGAGAGATTGCCTGTCGGATTATTCGAACCGCAAGGAAAATGGGTATAACGACCGTTGCAGTTTATTCAGAAATTGACGCAAAAGCGCTGCATGTCAGTTTAGCTGATGAAAGTGTTTGCATTGGCTCGGCGACTAGTTCTGATAGTTATCTTAATTATGAGCGAATTATCCAAGCTGCCCAGGCCACTTCAGCTCAAGCAGTTCACCCGGGTTACGGTTTTTTGTCTGAAGATGCCGAATTTGCCGAACAACTTGTTCAAGCAGGATTAATTTTTATAGGCCCCTCCCCTGAAGCAATCAGGATTATGGGAGATAAGCAATTAGCTAAATCCACCATGGAAGCTGCTAAAGTGCCGGTAGTTCCTGGTTTTCACGATGCAAGCAACTATGCAGCATTAGAAAAGGCCGCTCATCGGATCGGTTTGCCCGTGCTGATCAAAGCCAGTGCTGGCGGTGGTGGTAAAGGCATGCGTTTAGTCGAACAATGGGATCAACTTAAAGATGCTTTAGACGGCGCCCAGCGTGAAGCGCAGTCCAGCTTTGGAGACAATCGGGTTTTTTTAGAAAAATATTTAGGACAAGCCAGGCATATCGAAGTCCAAATTTTATTTGATCAATTAGGTAATGGTGTTTATTTATTTGATCGAGACTGTTCTATTCAGCGCCGGCACCAAAAAGTAATCGAAGAAGCTCCGGCGCAATTAGCTCCTGTTACCCGTCAGCAAATTTCACAAACCGCCCTCCAGGCTGGAAAAGCCATTGGGTATGTTAATGCGGGAACTATAGAATTTTTAGTAGATGAACACGAAAATTTTTATTTCATGGAAATGAATACTCGGTTACAGGTTGAACATCCCATTACTGAATTAATTACCGGTTTAGATTTAGTTGAATGGCAGCTTCGGATTGCTGCA
>JAFEDN010000265.1 GCA_018241585.1 Pseudomonadota bacterium
GTTAGTCATAAAAGAGTAATTGCTCAGACAACTGTTACTAGTAGCAACAGTGGAGTTTTAACTGTATTTCCTGAACTAACAAAAAATTTAAAATATTCTGTAAAAGCTTGTAAAACCAATGGTCAATGTAACCAAACTACTAAAGCTTGTGAGGGATGGTTTAAGAACCCCACATCAGCAGTGGTTGCCTGCACCGCAGGGAAAATTACTTTGAAATGTAATAATGATCTCAGTGCAGCAAGTTAAAAATTATGTTTGGTTGACCGAATCAATCCGGTCAACCAAATTATTCTTGGTAGTAAATCCAAATATACCTATCTTGATAATCGTTTCTTTGAGTATGTCAATAATCTAGCAAGTAAAAGCTTGCGGTATTATCGATAGGTGTTGATTTAAATTTTCAAAAATTGAAGCGTAGAAGCTTTTAGGAAGAATGAGCGCTTTTTTTTGATCATTAATAAAAATGGCTAGTTGTAGCAGATGTAAAATAAGTGGATTCGTCCCTTCAATATTAACAGTTAGAGGTGGGACTTCAGTAATGGTAATTTTAAATTCTTCAGTGCTTAAATTTTTGGCTTGTTTTAACAAGCCGAAAAATTGGGTCCGGTTCTTTTCAGAATTAATTTGAACAGTAAGAAGAGTACCATTGCTAGACGGAAAAGTTTTAACAGCTAACACATCGGATAATTTTTGTTCACTGTTAAAAAAACTATTTTTTTTTAGAACTGTTGTGGCAAAAGAATATTTCATGCCTCCATTCTACCAAGAAAAAATTCTAAAGCACAATAGATTTTGAAGGGCCTCCGGTAGCGGTAGGTGTGAAAGCTTCTTGAGCAACTTGCATGTACTCCGCGGCTGTGGACGGCATCCGGGCGAGCTGTCGATCATTAAATTTTTCTAATGGACTTTCAAGACCTGCATAAGGATTATGATGTTTACCGGTATTAAATCCATGAAGGGCCAAAGGTTTTCCCAGCACATTGGCGTCATTGCAATAGGATAAGTAGTGACTGCCTGCAATACTTTTATCGCTTATAGGAAGCGGTCCAGGGACGATATTAGCGGCGACTAAGTTATTATGAAGTTCTTTTAAAATAATTTCCCATTCTGTAACAGAGATATCATTTTTAAAAGCATAAATGGTAACTTGTTTACCTACTTGTTGAATTTCTTCGATTCCATGATGAACTCCCTTAGGAACCACCTTAAAAGAATTGACTTGGTAGCGCATTAAAATAGGACAAATAATGTTCCAAGCGTGGCGCATGTTGCCTTCAATAAGGTCATTGATTGAAATATGGAATTTCCAACCGCATTTTAACTCTAATAAGCCGCTTCTTTTTTCTTCATTGGGTTTGTAATTTTGAAATTTCGCTACATCAATGAATTTAGTTAATTGACTATTGTTAACAAATCCATGGATCGGAGAGGAAAAAGCGATATAATCGCCGTCAATGATTTTAGTTTGATCGAATTTTTCAGGGTCGGTGGTCCAGATCAATTGACTAATACGATTATAGTCAAAAGCCATCGATTTTGAATCTTTTATCTCTTTTTTGCTTGAAATTCTATTTGGGAAAAAACAGCACTTACTCATTATTTTTATATATTAAACAAATTTTGCATATTCTTACACAATAATGTTAATAGAAAATTAAAAGAAATGTACAGATAAATTAAGCTTCTTTGAGGTACAAAAAGCTTCCATTTTAGTTACTTTCGGGTTTAAGCACGTGGGCAAGATAACATTTTTCGTTGGTAGCCAAACGCGCCAGCTACAGGGTGGCTGACGGACCCCACAGAGAAAATAAGCACTCAAATTTGAAAAAACCAATAATGAAATTTTTGTATCTGCTGAGAAGATTAAGTTGGCTCTATGTGAGGTAGATTGGCTTGTGGGTTTTGAACACAAATCTGTTTCATGCGGCTTTGATGCCCTTTGATTAAATGCACGCGGTTATACGGTACACCATAATATTCGGCCATGACTTTGATTAAATGATCATTGGCATTTCCGGCGACCGGCGAGGCAGATAACCTCACTTTCAGTCGATTGCCATGGACACCGACAATTTCATCATGGCTGGCATAGGTTTGCACTAGCAAATCGAGATACAAACTATCATTTTGCCATCGGAAATATTGAGGCGAAGAATTTTCATTGTCCATAGAAAATCACATCTCTAAAACAGAGGATAAAATCGACTGTGATTGCGAACAAGCTTGCGAGTAAGGCAATCCAGTTCGCAGTGACAGTGAATTATCGCATATGAATTTAATAATTGCTATGATAATCATTTAAAAAAATCAGTGAAGGATCACCATTGCTCAAAATAAGAATAATTGTATTGGTTGTGTTGTTTAGTCCATTTATTCAAGCGAGCTGTCAGACATGGAATAACCCGCATTTGCAATCAGGTTCTGAAAATATTGCCTATTTCCCTTTTGTTGCTCCGCCAAAAACTTTAGACCCTGCAAAATCCTATACCGCAGAAGAT
>JAFEDN010000266.1 GCA_018241585.1 Pseudomonadota bacterium
TTCCATTGCAGCTCATTAATGTAAATTCATCGTATCTTTACACGCTGCCGCTGGAAACGTTTACCGGAGTCAATCAGTCGGTATTAATCTATTCTGCCCAACAAAGCAGTGGATTGAAGCTGCCCGATTGGTTGCGCTTTAATGGGACCACGCGCCAATTAAGCGGCCGACCTAACGCCACTGTAGCAGGTCGTTATGAGTTGGCCCTCATGGCTACCACGCCAGTTGGCGCGCAAGCCGTTGCGAATTTTTCATTGATCGCTGAATATTTTCCGGAGGTTCTGCAATCGATTATACCGCCATTAGCGGACATTAATTCCGCTTTCAGTTTTACTGTTCCCTCGAATAGTTTTATCGATCGAGACGGTGATCTCCTGACTTATACTGCGCAACGCCAGGGTGGTAGTGTATTGCCGAATTGGTTGACCTTTAATCGACAAAGTCTCAGTTTTTCCGGCGTGCCGTTAGAAACCGATAAAGGTGACTTGCCTTTACAAATTGTTGCCACTGATCCGGCAGGCGCATCCGTCACACAAAACATGTCGATTCAAGTGATTCATTTTCCGACATTGGCGCATCCACAACCCACGATGACGATTCGCGCGGGTGAGTCATTTAATTTTAGTTTGCTACCGAATATATTCACGGATTCTGATCAAGTGGGATTGTCGTATTCAACTAATCCTCTACCGAGCTGGTTGACTTTTGATAGTCAAACGTTAAGTTTTTCTGGTAAAGCTAGCAGTATCGAGTCAACGTCGTTAACCGTGATCGCGACAGATACGCGTGGAGCCAGCAAGAGTATGAGCTTTCAGTTGGTGATGCGTGGGAATGTTCTACCCATTGCGGTGGAGGAATTCTTGTCAAACCAGGCGGCTAAAGTCGGTCAGACTTTTAGTTATTTTCTGCCCACGCCTTTATTTATAGATGCTCATAATAATACCCTGAGCTACAGTGCCAGCCAGCAAGATGGCTCTGTGTTACCTGCGTGGTTACATTTTGATAACGAATCGCTGCATTTTTCAGGCACTCCCGGGCATGGAGATACGAATTTCTATAGCACGCGTGTGGTGGGTGTCAAAGTGACGGCAGAAAGTGAAGAAGGCCGGGCAAGCACTAGTTTCAATGTGAATGTAGATGGCATGTCTTGGGGAGAATTGGCGGTGAATATTGGTGCGCCATTAGTTTCGGTGTTAACTACGCTGTATGCGGTCTATGAAGCACGAGCATTGTGGTTAAATTACTGGCGTAAGAAGAACTATACATTGCTTGAAAATAAAAATCCCACAGTGACTATGGGTCAGCGATTTTCTTACAATTTCGAGAAAGTCCATAATCCGGAATTGATCCACGATATACAAGCCGTGATCGCTTATCCGGAAGGACGGTGCTGTCAGTTTTTTAGACCCAGGTATAAGCGTTTGCCGGGGGGTAACGCGTTGCCGTACTGGCTGAAGTACGACACCCACCATCATGTTTTAACGGGAAAAGTACCCAATATTGATATTAGAGACTCCAAAAAATTAGAATTGGTGATCCAGGCCAAAGACGAAGCTGGAATTATCCTGGAACAATTTACTTTGAAGATACTGAAACCGGAAAAAGATATCTCAGATTTTGATATCAAGGAACTCAAAGTATTATCTGGGCCACCGGAAAAAGAAGAAAAGTATGAAAAAGATAGGCTGAAGAAGAAAAACCAGCGTAAATCCACGGAAGAAGAGAAAGCTGCCATAGAATTAATGCCGCTAGATGAACTGAAAGTTCAATCACCGACTTCGGTAACCAAACCTTTAATAGAAATTAAAAAGCTGTCTGAGAAAAATTTATCGCGAGATGATAGTGTCCATATTCCAGTCAAAAATAATACTCCTCCTTCTCAGAAAAAACAGCTTAGCGATTTAGGAAGCCAGTCCATAACAAGCATGGGAAGCAAATCGCCCATCCCAGAAAGGGCAGCGGAAGGCGACTCCAAAAAAGAGAAAGGGATAGCTAGCTATTTTCGTGGCTGTTGGTAAGGAAGCTTGATGCGGCAGATTTTACTTTCGGATCGGCAGCGCTTGGCGAAAATCCATGCGTTGTTGCAGTAATTGGGTTAAGTTGATAATTAATTTATAAATCAATAGCTTGGGAAGCGAATTAAATCTCCTTCGTGCCTAATTTTTGATTAAAATGAATTCCTGGCATATCTCATATAGCTGTGTGGAAATGAACACTTGTAAAATTTCCCTAGATATTTACCCCTATATAGCTGATTATGCTTAAGTGAATCTTAAGTATTTTATCCTTGCATTCTGAATTATTCGATTTACAATTAATTCTGTCCCAAAAAATGAAGTAAACAAACCGCTGATGTGAGTGAGATGAATCGGAATGAAATACAGATAGCTGGCTCAGTGGCGTTTGCTGATGTGAATTATCTAGCTTAGGGAGAAGCCAATGTCAGAATCTGTACAGCCATCCGGTGTGTTTGAAATTCAACGATTATATATT
>JAFEDN010000267.1 GCA_018241585.1 Pseudomonadota bacterium
CTTGTCTAAATTCTACATGCCCCATTTTAGATAATCGCGATTTTTCTTTGACCGTGCTACCGGACTGATGATGGTGTGTATTCAACCCTGCATAAGCGGCGAGTTGCTTCGCACTATTGAACTTATCAATATCAGCACAAAGCGCTAATAGTCTAGTAATTGTGCGGTCACTGATGCCTGGTATGGTCTTTAGAGCCTGGTGTTTTTCTTTAAGATCAGTATCGGTCTGAATACAATGAGCCAGTTGCTTTTCAATCGATTTCATTTCAGAGGCTAGGCATGAAATAATCGTCTCAATCGATTGTTTCACTGTTACACCGGCAAATTCCAGACGATTTTTTCTTGCTGCATAATCGCCTTTAAATCATCCAATCTCCTCACCAAAGCTTTTAATTCCTTAATGGATGTGGGTTCTGGTTGCCAATAATAAGGACGGGTTGCCTGACAAAATTTAGCGATTAATTGAGCATCGGTTTTATCTGTCTTATTACGTGCCAATAAACTGATCGAAAATCCTTTAATTTGTGCCGGATTGACAACGCTGACTGTGATTTGATGATGAAATAAAAACTCAGCCAGAGCCTCACCGTACTGGCCTGTTGATTCTAAGCAAGCGTGGCATGAACTGATTTCTCCTTCAGTTTTCAACCAGCTCAACAATTGGTCAAATCCTTGATTATCGTTGTCAAAAACGTTCATCTTGAATAAATCTTCCACCAGTAGCGCCACGTCAAACTTGTGCTTGGCAATGTCAATTCCCAAATATTGTGCAGCCATATTTTGCTCTCCTATTGGATTTAAAGAGTGATTTCGTTATCCTAGTTATCAGTTCACGACCAACCTTGTACATGCAGGCTCATGGGCCAAAGATACCATTCGGTCTGATTGAACTAATAGGTGAAAGAGAGCAGAATCTATAGTACAGGATCGAATGTCCAAAGTTTTCGGTCGGCTTCTCTTTCACCGACTTAAGCGTCCTTAAGCCTTAGCCATCCTAAGCTATTAGGACGGCTACAAGTCAAGATACAAGTTTTCGGCCACTTCTCAACACCATGACTAATTTATTGAAAGCCCAACTATATTATTTACAAATTAACTGCTTGCCGGGATATCTCAGACATGGTTTTTGGCTACAGAGCCAACTCAGAGTTTCAAGATTTTTTGCCTATTTTTTAGGTAAACAATACGAAACGAGTGCTTTCCAAGGTCCGTCACCTTTATTACACACATAAGTTCCAGTTATTGTATTACCAGTTTTTTGTCCAGTGTAAGTGCAATTATTACCATCACTAGACTGTGTTCTATTGACTGTCACCCTTCCATCTGCCTCTACAAAGGCATCCAAGGAATAAGTATATGTATGCCCATTATTAGAGTCTGTGCTAGTACCATTCCCAAGCATTTCACCTGGGTCGCTACCTTGGAAGTTCCAAACCCCTGTTTCATTGCCATTTTGCTGCAAGGTAACAGACCATTGTTCGCATACAGCAAATGCAAAAGTCGGCATTGCAAATCCCAACGAGAAAATAGCTATTTTTAAAAATTTGAACATTTTAAACTCCTCCTAAGTTTTTAAAAAAACTTATCTTATAGCTTCTCTTACTAATGGTCAACGTATAATCGTTCGTTATAGATAGCGTTGAGAAACTTAACATTGCTCAAAATGGCCGTTTTCGGTAGAATATAATTCTTAAACTGAATAATCATAAGCATTTAATCGCGATTATTTATCCAAAGCTAGGTGGTGAAGCTATGACTACTAGAACTTGACGAACTGCTTGAGCTTGTTGTAGGAGTGCTTCCGAATGTTGAGACGGAAGAACGTGCAGGGCTTTTAGGTTTTAAAAGAGCAAGAATAGTCGATTTATCTTTTGCTAATTCTAAGCATGATGTATTACTCACTTCCGTTGGCCAATTTGTAACCTCTCCTGTAGAATTATCGAAATTGTCCGTTTGTTCTCGTTCTTCGGTCACTTTGTAAGAAATATTTACACTTGCTTTGTTTTCCAACAAGTTTTCTACAGCTTGCTCATGTCCAGATTTAATAGCGCAATGTAGTAAAGTATATTCAGTAGTGATTTTAAAAGTATTTGAAAACATCTCAGAATCATGAAATCTGTAATCGACTTCCGACTTTACCGTATTGATATCAAAATTGGCTTTTTTGGCATCTATTGTCTCGCCAGCTACAATTTGTGCCTTCATTTCATCAAATGTAAGTTTCATATTTTACTCCTCAAATAAAGAAATACTCCATTATAATGGGACGCAATTTTTTAAAAAGAATATCCTTAAAAATTTAGAAAGTAAAAAACATTGCTCAAAATAACCTTTTTCGGCAATGTTAGCGGCCTAGCGCAGGTTGACTAGGCCTGGTTGTTAATTCTTTGCCTCCCTGTTCTGCATAAATTTTAAAACGTTTTCCACAAAACGCAATCCCTATTTTAATAATATTTGCGCT
>JAFEDN010000268.1 GCA_018241585.1 Pseudomonadota bacterium
AAGCAATGTTTAAACGTGTATGCCAGGGTAGCTCTGCTTTACTATCCAGCAAACCATGCAACGTTGCCGACATCCATTCCGTAACCAAAAAGTAGCTTCTTGAGGGTGCTATAATTTTAGCTTCTATAAAAGAGCCGAACTTTTTTAACTGCAGCACATGCTTTGATTCACTTAAGAGCACTAAAGCCTTGAGTTCGCGTTCAAAGCGATTGCGTTTATCTGCTATTTTAACGGCTACGATTTGCTTCTGGTATACTGCCTTATAAACACCTTCGGCAACATGCTCTAAAATTTTCAGATCGGTAATGGAAATGACCATATCTTCAAAATTTGCTATTTTTTCTTCAGTAATGGAATCTTTGCCGGGTAAACGTTCCAGATATTTCAATAAAGCTGCGAATTTTAGGTCTGACACACAGTCAATTGGCTTGGGCATTAATTGCATGATCATAGTATATCAAAAGAATAAATATTGACAATGCCATCTGAATTCTGGAAAAATTCATACTGTAATATACCGGAGAGCTATATGAGAAAAAGAAAAGCTGATGAATCTATGCCGCTAGAGCGTTCAGCAAAATCTGTGGCTAATTTGAATGTAATTCTTACTTCGCTAGAAGATTTGAGTAAATTGGCTCATTCATTTTGGCCAGTGGAAGATTATTATATTAATCGTATCATCGTTGGAAAAATAGTCAGGTATATTCCTCAGTTAATTAATCTTTTAAAATTTTTACAGGCAAAAATAGCATCATCGGAATCTAAAATAGAACAGAGAGACATTTTAGCAGCCGTTGCAGTGTCATTTGCTATCCAGGATATGGATAAACTGTCTAAAATGTATCTTGATGAGTTTAAATGTCAAGTTCTTTACTACCAAAATAGTTCTTCTGAAAACAGCTTTGAAAGCAAGAGTAGAATATTTCAAGACTATTCATTAAAGCAAGTATTGCCTTTATTCGTCAGTAAAATAAATGAGCTTCTTGAAACAAAATCCCGTCAGCGAATAGAATTGTTGAAATACTATTTGCAACGTCAAATAGCCTATTATCAAAGAAATACCACGGGAGAGTTTAACCGACTTACCGAAAATGCTACTTTACTGTTACCTGATGTAAGTGAAGAAATACAGTTGATGTTTCACCTTGTTTGTAGCGGCAAACATGCTTTATGCTCCCCACCCTTGCAGACTATACGTAGTTATCTGGAAGTGATGGCAGCAGCTCCTCAAAATATTGGCTGGGCGTTATCTACTGTGATTTTTAAGACCTTTACCGGCAGACAGCTTAATATTGAATCCATCTATCAATGTATTGCCGGTCTTGCTTGTAATCCTCCGCCGAAAGAGGAATTAACCCGGCTGTTAACTTATTTAGAGGGTCAGCAATCACTTGACAAGAATTCTCCGGAGGCTCGTTTTGGATGTCGAAGCATTAACAATGTTAGCCGATTTTATAGAGTTAATGTTCAAGGTTCAGATTTGGATATGAAAATGATTACCAAAGACCTACTGCGATTAGGCAATCTGCTGCTGGTACCAGTGGCAAGTGGAAGGCGTAAACCTAACAACTGTATTTTGTTAGCGACAGAGATAGCAAATTATTTGATAACCGGGCGAGACCCAGCAATAGGTACTGCCCAGTTGATTCACCGGGACTCAACCAGTGAGGATTATGCGGTAGATATTTACACGGATAAAGTCCCGAAAAAAATGATCAAGGTCAAACAAGAAGGAGCTCAGACCGGAGTTAAGCTGACTCAAGTGGTTAAAGTAGGCAACATCCATCATCCCTCATTGCCGGAGGAAGCCGGTGAGCCATTGGCGATGCGTGAAGAACCGACTGATTTTTCTAAAGCAGTGATCGATACTGATAATATAGAAACCACGGCGCAGCGATTTAGCTCATTAGCTTATAACGAGGTAAGCGCTTATTTAATAGCATTAGCCAAAACCAAAGTAAGCAAATTAGTGCATGGTTTTATTGATCTGTGGCCTGCAGGCGCTGATCGGCTCAAAAAATATTTTGGACATACTCTATATGTTATCGCGACGGCGAGTGAAATTATTTTTGTTGATTATACAGAAGCCAATCCGTCCGCAGGATTAGAGGGATTAAATGGGTTGGAACCGGCCTTTATACCAGATCTTGCTTCCAGATATGTTTTTGCCGACACCGAGCAAAAACACACCCAATCGATCGTGTATACCAATACAGTTTATTTTCGTCATGTTGGCAATCTCTACTATAGTTTACAAACTAAGAGTAAAATGGCTCATAGAATTTTTCCAAGACCAATTAAAATAGAATCTATCGGTCCACAATTAAAGCTTTTGCCTAGCTGATCAGCAGTTCCCGCTGAAGCAAAAATTGGCTATCAGCTCATGAAATATTGAAAGACTTATCCTGATGAGGGATCGCAAGGGAGAGGAGA
>JAFEDN010000269.1 GCA_018241585.1 Pseudomonadota bacterium
TAGCCTTATTCATTGGCGCCATTTCAATGCTCATGCTCTGGATGATTGGATTAATGGCTATAAAAAAGAAGATTCATTTTGAGTTTCAATCCAATACCTTAAAAAATAGAAAAGTGCTCTCAGTTTTTTGCATTGGATGGCAAGCTTTAAAGCAAAGATATTGGTCATTTAAATTATTAGCAATGCTTATAAACAAAGATGCTGTTGAAGTAGGGTTGTTACCTTTTTTTGATCTTCTTTATTTAATGCACCAATTTTTTTCATGACTAAACGGCTGTCAATGGTGAATAATTTTTGGCGAATGATCGACGGCGTGTCGAGTCCTGCTGAAGTTAAATCGATGATGGGGTGATCATCATACCAGTTACTATGCTTTGCGGTAGTGATCATTAATAAACTAATGTGACCAGTTTTAGTTTGATGGTGCTCAGAGCTGATCACTACCGCAGGGCGTTTTTTTGTTTGAGCTGAATTGGTAAAGGGGAATGGCACAGCAACAAGAGTATAAGGTTTATAAGTCACTGAAAGCCTCATCGTCTTCTGCGGAACTCCATTCGGATAAAGTATTTTCTAATGCTTTATGGTATTCATAGTCGAAAGGCGAAATTTTCATAAGTACTACTTTGTCTTCGATGATCTCAAATGCAATACTATCTCCCGAATGCAAATCCAGTTTATGCCGAATGCCTGCGGGAATAGTGGTTTGACCCTTTTGTGTTAATTTTGAAACATGCATAGTAATACCTCTTATATTAAGTTTGCAATACCTCATTACCTACTTACAGTATAGCATGACTAATAAAGATTTTCTACCACTTAAAACATGATTCCAGCTTACTTCCTTTGCAATAAAAACGATCGTTTCAATTGGTTATATCCGGGTCAGTACCGAGCAGCAGGATGCCGAGAAACAAAAGCATCTGCTCTTAGATATGCACATACTCATAAAATAATCATTCAGGAATTCATTATGGTTGAAGTGTCTTCCCGCGAGCCCTTCAGCTCGGCAATCAACTACTAGTTGCTGAACTGAGCCGATTGGGGCGTAACATGTTAGAAACCCTCCATCTCATCGAACAACTGTCACAGTATGGCGTCAAACTGATTTTTGTCCGGCAGCCCGAACTCTCGACCACCGGCCAACATGCTAAACTACTCCGGCTATCTATAGTTACTTTACCCCGAATCGGAGCGGGAGTTTATTTCCATTCGCACCAAGCAGGGATTAGCGGCCGTTCGAGCGAAAGGCATTCCCTTAGGACGTCCGCTCGGTAGCAAACAAAAACGGTGCGGTGTTATTGCCCTATCGCTCACACATCCAGCAATACTTGCAGTTTAAATTTTTACTCAGCGCTATTCAAAAGCTGATTAATCCCCTGCTCAAAAAACCTCTTTCCTATAATAGCTTCAAATATTTTATTGAACATAATGCGGAACTT
Source organism: Pseudomonadota bacterium (assembly GCA_018241585.1). Classification (GTDB taxonomy): domain Bacteria; phylum Pseudomonadota; class Gammaproteobacteria; order Coxiellales; family Coxiellaceae; genus JAFEDN01. The sequence continues at coordinate 1,440 of JAFEDN010000269.1, forward strand.
CGACAACTCAGAAAATCGAGTAAATAATCTCGCGATCATCCATTTAACTGGACACTCTATTTTCTCATGAGGAGGACAATCCTGACCGCTCATCATCTAGGTTTGAGGAAACATACCGATAAGCTCTTAAAAGCAAAGTAGGATCTTTGGTGACAGATTCATTGATTAGGGCGTTAGATCGAATATATTCTAAAAACCGGAGCATCTCTTTATCCTCAAGGGGTTTATTGGATACCCCTGTGTGAGCAGCTAACAAAGTGCCTGAGTAATTTTTTAAGCTTAAAGTAGAAATCCGTTGTGTGGTTTGTTGCTTCAATTTTTCTCTTACGCTCTCTGCTTCTGTAAATTCTAATAAGGGGTCTTTTGCCGCAGGGACAAAACTATAATTTTCATCACCATAGTATTTAATAATGTCCTTTTCTTCCGCAGATAAACCTATCGTCTTCTCTGTCGCTTGCTTTTTTTGTTCCCCGCCAACCAAATTTTCCATTTCAACGACAGACACTCCGCATTTCAACAATTTCTCTAATTCATATTCCAAAAAATGGCGACGATTGGACACATCCTCCAGTTTGGGGTGACTTTTGAGCAGCAAACATAATTTGGCTTCGCCGCTTTCTTCATAAGGATCGAGATATAATTGAGGAGGAGGGGTAGATTCTTCTATGTTAAATCCCCAGGTTTGAATAGATTGATAAATCAGTTGTTTCTTCTTAAAAAGCTCAGTTATTTTCATCGGTTTCTCCACATTAATTTATTTTATTGTACCTCAATCATTCAGCTATGAGAAAGTGATCCAGTTATGGCTGGTGAGATGAATTTTGAGTCGAAAAGGGCGCTGGATTATCGTTAGACCTTGATTGACGAGGCACTAGTCGATCTGATCCCCTTCTCAGACACCTATTGGCTATGACCTTATAGGCGAGGTTATTCAAAGAGATTTTAAGATTATTGAATCCCAGTTTAGACGTCATTAGCAGGAACAATGGA
>JAFEDN010000026.1 GCA_018241585.1 Pseudomonadota bacterium
GTTGAGCCAAGTATTGAATTGATGACAGGGGTTTGGGGTATTCTAGGAGCCGGAGGAGCTTATTTACCTTTATCTCCTGAATATCCACTTGAAAGATTAAAATATATGATAAAAGACAGTGGTATCAAGATTATTCTCACTCAAGAAAGTCAAAAAGATAAATTATTAGAATTAATGGAACAAAACCTTCAGATAGTAACTTTTCATGATATAAAAAATTTCAGTTGCTTAGATGAAAAGAAAAAAAACATTAAATTCGATGTCGGATTAAAGCCGAGTAATCTTGCCTATGTTATTTATACTTCTGGTAGTACGGGAAAACCAAAAGGGGTCATGATTGAACATCGTAGTATTGTCAATCAAATGTATTGGTTAAAAACCACTTTTAGCATAAATAGCCAAACTTCTATTCTTCAAAAAACTCCTTTTAGTTTTGATGCTGCTCAGTGGGAGATTTTATCGCCAAGCTGCGGTAGTAAAGTAGTTATGGGTAAAATGGGGATATCTAAAAATCCATGGCAATTGATTGAAACTATAAACAAATATAAAGTAAATGTTCTGCAATGTGTGCCCACTTTGTTACAGACACTTTTAGATACCGATCATTTTCAAAGTTGTCATAGTCTTACTAAAATATTTTGTGGCGGTGAAGCTCTTTCCAAGCAACTTGTTATAAAGTTTATAGAGGCATTACCGAAATGTAACCTGATTAATCTATATGGACCTACTGAATGTACGATTAATACTTCAGCTTTTGTCGTTGATCCAGGAAAAATAAATCAATATCCTGATATCATTTCTATAGGGAAACCTATAGACAACATCCAGTATTACATATTAAATTCCGATCGAGTCCCGGTAACTCCTGGGGAGATTGGAGAACTTTATATTAGCGGTCTAGGTGTTGCTCGCGGTTATTTAGGTATGCCGGAATTAACGGCTGAGAAATTTGTTGAAAATCCTTTTTCTTTTAATGATAATCAAAGCAAACTATATAAAACCGGTGACTTAACACATTGGAATTCTGATGGAACTATCCAATATGTGGGAAGAATAGATAACCAAGTAAAATTGAGAGGATTTCGTGTTGAGTTGGATGAAATAAAGTTAGCTATCGAAAATCATAATTGGGTCAAAAATGCTGCCGTTATTTTAAAAAACGATTTAAATACTGGATATCAAAATCTTATTGCTTTTATTGAGTTAAATCCTAAAGAGGCTTCTTTAATGGATCAAGGCGTCCCAGATTTTCATCATCAATCGAAAGAAAATAAAGCCCAGGTAATAATGCAACTATCTAACAAGGGTTTACGAGAGGAGCTGAATGGATACGACGTAATCGACCTTTGTGGTAAAATTCCAAAAAAAGAACAAATAGAGTTAGTATTTGCAAGAAAAACCTATCGGTTTTTCGAAGATGTTAGATTGAAAAAAACTGATATTTTAACTCTGCTCAGTCATCAAAATAAAAATGATACTTTTAGTGAAATCAGGGAGCTTAAATTTGAAATTTTGGGCGAAATTTTAAGATATTTTGGCCAGTTTAACAGTGAAGAAAGATTGCTACCTAAATATGGTTATGCATCACCAGGTGCATTATATGCAACACAATTGTATTTAGAATTGAACCAAGTATGTGATTTAACTCCGGGTTATTATTATTATCACCCTTTGCATCATCGATTAATTTTGATAAAGGAGAAAAAAGATTTAAAAGAGTTTGAATTGAAGCTTCATTTCATTGGAAAGAAAAGTGCAATAGAACCAATTTATAAAAACAATATTTTAGAAGTCTTAGAGATTGAGGTGGGCCATATGATCGGCTTGTTCGAAAAAATATTGTCAAATTATGGATTAAATATTGGAAGTTGCGCTTATTTTCCTTCTATGAAGGAATGTCTCAATGTTTCTTCAGAAGATTTTTATTTAGGAACATTTGAAATCACCTCTGGAAAAAAAGTTGAGACAAATGAATCAGTGGATATTTTTGTTCAAGTCCACCCTGAAAAAATAATTGATTTAGAAACCGGTCTTTATTTTTATAAGAACAGTAACTTAGAGAAAATATCTGATCGAATAATTTTAAAAAAACACGTGATTGTAATTAACCAGGAAGTTTACAATAGGTCTTCTTTTGGAATTTCCATTATTAGTAAAACTACAAGTAATCATTGGTTAACTTATATTAATCTTGGTCGGAAACTTCAACACTTACAAATGAATGATGTAAAGATTGGACTAATGTCATCAGGCTATAGCTCAAAAACTGGTAACGATTTGATTACCGCAAAAATAATACAACAGATTCTTGATAAAGAGATAAGTGCTTCTTATTTTTGTATTGGTGGAAAAATTAGTGATGAGCAGATATACAGTCGTGGAATGAAAGAAGATATTGTACATATGAAGGGGCCTGCTGAGATGATTAAAGATGAATTAAAAACTTTACTTCCAGATTACATGATTCCAAATAAGGTAGTTATCTTAGATAAAATGCCATTAACTGTTAATGGAAAAATAGATTTCAAAGAACTTCAAAACATGGATATTAAGCTTGTCCGCCGGGAGTATATTGCCCCTAGAACTGATGTAGAACAGAAAATTTATAAAATATGGATTAATGAATTAAAAAATAATGAAATTTCAATAAATGATGATTTTTTTGAATTGGGGGGTAATTCAATAATTGCATTAGGTATAGTTTATAAAATTAACAATTTATTTAATATTTCTCTACCTCTGCAAATTTTATTTGAAGCTCCTACCATTGAAAAGATTGCTTTTAAAATTACTGGCGAAAATGTATCTATTTTTTCGCGTTTGATACCACTACAAAAAAAGGGATCAAAAAATCCAATTTATTGTTGGCCTGGTCTTGGCGGTTATTGCATGAATTTGAAGTCACTAGCGAAAGCGATAGGTGAATCTCAGCCTTTTTATGGAATTCAGGCTTATGGAGTTAACAACGATGAAATCCCTTACTCTTCTGTTGGAAAAATGGCTATAGAAGATATTAAAATAATAAAACAGAAGCAGGCCTCAGGTCCATACATACTTTGCGGCTATTCATTCGGAGCTCGAGTGGCTTTTGAAACTGCTTATCAGCTTGAGCAAACGGGTGACATAATTGAAAATCTATTTTTAATTGCTCCAGGTTCTCCTATAATGCAACGAAACGTTGAAAATGATAACCAGGATCAGATAAGTTATAATAATAAAATTTACCTGACTATTCTCTTTTCAGTATTTATGGGTAACATTGAGAGCAGCGCTCTTGATAAATGTTTAAAAGTAGTTAAGGATGAGGAAAGCTTCATAAATTTTATAATTAACAAAAAGAAACAGTTAACTACACAATTAGTAAAAAAAATAATTAATATTGTATCTATTAATTATACTTTTAAATACACATTCAAAGAATTAAATGAAAAGCGTTTGAAAACGCCTATTACTATCATTAAGGCAAAAGGAGATGATTATTCGTTTATTGAAACGATGACATCGAAAAATTTTGATATTATAGAATTCGAGGCAGATCATTATCATATTCTCAAAAAACAAAATGTTAAAGATCTGGCAAAAGTTATTAGAACTAAACAATTTAAGTAAACAGGAATTTATATATGAAAAATATAATAGATAAATTAGCTTGGATAAATATTAAAAATAAACGGCTTCTGGTTGCGCGATCTAAGGGTAAAGATATTTACTATATTCCTGGAGGAAAAAGAGAGAAAGGTGAAAATGATGAGAGAGCGTTAATTCGCGAAATCAAAGAAGAGCTTACAGTAAGTCTATTATCAGAAACAATTAGATATGCTAGAAGCTTTGAAGCACAAGCTCATGATAAGCCTCAAGGAACGATAGTAAAAGTAACCTGTTATTTTGCCAATTTTAGAGGTGAAATACGGGCTAATTCTGAAATAGAGGAGATTGTGTGGTTAAATTACAGGAATAGAGAAAAGTGCTCATTTGTAACTCAGATGATTATGGATTGGTTATATACTCAAGGAATGATTGAGTCAAAAGATTTTACCCATTCTTTTTTCAAAGCTAAAACGCAAGTATTAAAAAATAAATCTATTATTGAAGAAAAATTACGATCTCTAGAAATTTCAATTAAGGCTTTGGAAAATAAACAAATTGAAGATAGTAACAAAGAACCAAAAAGTAACCTTTCAAAATTAAGAACAGAACTGAATAGGTTAAAAAAAGAATCTGAACTTATTAATTCCAATATAGAAAACTTATTACAACAAGAAAAAATCAATTTCACTCAATAGTTTGGTTTTTTACATAACAAGTTCTCACGATTTACTATTTCAGGGTTGTAGACTTTCAGAGTCCAATTTTCTTTTTCTATGGGTTCGAGGGCAATCGAAACTACTCTCTCACTACATTGAAATATATCGGTTATAGTCTGTGTTATGGCTTTAACTAGCTTAGTTTGTTGCTCTTTACTAATACTAGGAGAAAAATGTTTAATGTTGACGTGTGGCATATAATGCTCCATTACAATTTAGATTTAGGGGTAGTCGTAGTCATCGAAGTTTCGTCCACTGGTTTGGTGGAAAAATTCGAACGAGCCGTTGTCGAATGAACCCAAAATGAAGGAACGGTATTAAAATCATATTCATTGCTTCCCACTAATAAATTTTCTAATTCTTTTAGTGAAGAAACTTGATATTTAGGTTTAATATCTTTGACAATAGGCTTTTTACTCACATTTAACCAACAAGTATCTAATCCCGCATTATTTCCACCAAGGATATCAGATTCAAGAGTATCACCTACCATTAACACTTTATTGCGAGGAGGATTTCCCATGAGAGTGAGAGCATGATCGAAAATACCGCGATCAGGTTTGGCAATACCTACTTGCTCCGAGATTACAACCAGATGAAAGTGTTCTTTAAATTTAGTCCTCTCAAGACGGGCATGATGTAATTCGACGAATCCATTAGTAATAATTCCTAATTTAGCTTTACCTTTTAGAGCCTTTAATAAATTTTCTGCTCCATCCAGAGGAAGACCAACATCTACCATTGCTGTTAAGAAGAAACTGTTTAAGGCTTGCGGAGGGATTTGGAGTTTTTTTGACCATGAATCAAAACGTTTAATTTGTAATTGTTGTGTATTAATTTCTCCATTCTGGTAAAGTACCCATAATGGCTTATTGACTGCTTGGTATTCTTCGTAGTCTTGTTTAGTAAATTTCACCCCTAATCGGGAAAACATCAAGTGTAATCCACCAAAGGAATCAAAATGAAATAAAGTATCATCGGCATCAAATAAAATCCATTCATACATTTTAACTATTTGGGAACAAAAACTCTTCGATTCATTTTTGGACAAAAAAGCTTTAGTTTTTGAAACATTAATAGTTTGCTTACTCAGGATGCTTGTAGACATTTGAGTGAACAAAGATTTCATTAAATACTCCTTGCTTTCTGTTTGCTAGTGATGAGTATGAACATATCTTTTTTGTCGATCCATGTCAACATTGTGTGTTATAACACAGCAATTCCCGCTAGCGCGGGAACTGCTTCCTGATTATATCCTGGACCTCAGCAAAGCTGTGATCCAGGAATGAAGGGGGAGTTCGCTCCGCTCTACTCCCCCTTGCGAACCCCCATCAGGCAAAGTTTTTTTACGAACACTATTTTTTTGATGCACTTTATTTGTTAAATTTTTCAATATGTTACGGGCTAGCGGGAATTGCTGGTTATAACATAGTTATGTCGTTGTAAAATTTCCCGAATTAAGCTCAAGCCATTTGAGTCGAGAGAAGAACACAAATGACAAAACTTTTGCTATTGATTTCGGCGTTGAGGTAGGGTAGGGCTGGCCTGGTGAAAATTCGTTAAAATTAGCCAAAATTTGTTGGTGCAATTTTTGTTCTTTTGTTCCATCAGTCATCATCAAGCTACTGATTTTTAAGAAAAATAATCCATTCTATACGGCATAAAAATGGTGCTAAGAAATTTTAGTTCAATACGAGATTTTCACCAGGCCAGGGTAGGGCTTCAGTTTTTTCCCGGTTAGGTTAGAGTAAGCGTTTGATAAATAGTTCGTCAAACGCTTACGTTGAAAAATCATATCCTAATCGGAATAATTTCAGCAGGGTTTTCTGCCCATAATTCTTAAGAAGTAATACAGCATTTAGAAAGACAATCGTTTTCTTTTTTAAATTTCTATCTTTAAACATATTGCGAAAAATGTCCATGACTCCTAAACCAACTGCGATAAAAATGTGAGGGCGGGCACAATAATAGGCGTATGGTATTCAAAACAATCAATCTCGCGATAAGGCATGCCTATGACGACTTGGAAAGCATGTAGTGCTTGAGTCTGTTTTTGAAAATAATATAAATTTTCGCTGACAGAATGAGTATCTTGTGATTTGACTTCTACTAGAAACCAGGGACGATTATTTTTAGTCACCAAAAAGTCTACTTCCCGTTTTTCTTTATCACGTAGGAAATATAACCCATATTCGCCTAATCCTCGGTCTTCCCATAAGTGCACAGCTTTTAGTAAATGTGAAGCAATCATATTTTCATGACGGGCACCAATGTCTTCACCGTCTGCCCAATTCCATAAATAAATTTTAGGCTGCTTGATCAATGAACGGGTGATATTTTTGCGCCAGGGTTTTATTTCAAAGCAATAATAAAAGCTTTGCAGGGTATTTATCCATACTTGAATGGTATCGGCACTTACACGGACTAGCTTGGCCAGACTCGAATAATTAATTAACTCCCCAGCTTGCCGTTTTAAAATTGAAGCCAATAATTGCATTTGCGCCAATTCATGGATTCGGGTCAATTCGCGAATATCTAATTGAAACAATTGTTCGGATCGGAGCTTATTCCACCGCTGATAAAACGGCTTATTCTGCCGGGTAAAAGGCTCCGGGAAACCACCAAACTGAATGAGTGCCGTAAATAAATCAGTCGCTAGCGGCTGTGGTAATTGAATATCACCATCCGCTGGTATCGTTCGCTTGAGTTCAGCCACGGATAAAGGATGTACACGGTAAGGAAAATACCGACCCATTAAACTATCACCAGAGCGCCGATAAATATCTAATTTGGCACTGCCTGTGACAATGAAATGCATTAATTCAGTATATTTGTCGTAAAATCCTTTCAGATAATTTCTCCATCGTTTTAGCTTATGGATTTCATCAAAAATTAAAATGGGCCGCAGGGCCTGCGGTACTAACAAGTGATAATGATTTAGAATAGCTTGTGGCCCTGCTAAGATGAGCTGTTGGTCTTCTTCATAATCCCAGTTTAAGTAAATTAACTGTTGCGTTAAGGAAGCGGCTGTCCTACTGATCGTAGTTTTGCCGACCTGGCGTGGACCAGCTAAAAATACCATTTGCCGGTCATGTTGCAAGTGCTCTTGTAAGATATATTGATAGATGCGTTCCATACTGACCATTATAAGGAATAGTCGATTTTAGTCAAGACTAAAATCGAGCGTTCTCGTTTTTAGTCAGAGCAGCAGAAGTTTGAATATTACATTAGGAGCCCCTATTATTGTTTACATATGCTAATATCGATAATTACAATAATTTGTCTTCCCACGATTTAGACTCCTAAGTTTATGTTTTTTATTTTATGATTAATAGCTCTAACGCCTTCTTTATGATAGGATTATCTTCAACTTAATACGAAGTTGGTTTTACGATCTGCTTGTTGCGGGTGTAATCTGGGTGTAAGTGTGCAAAGAAAAATATAGAATTTTATGGTATTTTAAGGAAAAATAGAGAAGATTAAAAACACAAAAAAAGCTTTAAATAGAAAGAGATAGAAGAATATAGACAAAAACAGAAACCTTGATAAGAGACTTTGTAATCAGCCGGTCGTCTGTTCGATTCAGATCGCCAGCTCAATAAAATCAAGCACTTACACGATTTTTAGAGCTGTTCAAAAAATTACCGTAGGGACTTTTGCAGGACATAATTAATAAGATAGTTTATCTTGTTGCTTTTATTTTTCTTAAAAATCAATTGATTGAACTAGCCGACTGGCTGATAAAACATCAGCTGTTCATGACTCAATAAATGATCATTAAAATTCGAATATTTCCAGATCAAATAGTTTATTTATTTATGAAAAACGACCATTTAAAGTAGTCAATATTGCAATTTAATAAACCTTCCATGGATTAAGTTTATATTTATCTATATAATGACTACTATGAATAGTCAAAAAGACAAAAAATTAAACTATCTGCTTCGGCATTGGCCGAAAGGAATGATCGCTACCCAGAATTGGTTGAATAGTATGGGTATCTACCGCCAATTGGCTGATCGCTATTGCCAGAGCCAGTGGCTAAAAAGGATAGGTTCAGGGGCTTATACGTTGATAGACGATACTGTGAATTGGCTTGGAGCAGTATATGCTTTACAAAAGCAGCTAAACTATGGAGTCTATCTTGGCGCCAAAACTGCGTTGGCTTTGCAAGGCCACATTCATTATCTCCAACTAGGTAACAGTGAAGGCCTTTGGCTGTTTAAGGTGCCGAGTGAAACTCGTAAATTACCCAAGTGGTTTCAGGTCAATTTTATGAACCAATATAAAGTTCATTACTTGAATCAAGATTTGTTTCATCCTCCAGAAGAGCTAAACGGTTTAACGACTGTGATTTTTGAAGGATTGGAAGTGAGTATCGCTTCTCCAGAGCGAGCAATTATCGAATACATAGATTTGTTACCGAAATATTTTGCACCAGAAGACATTCAGTTATTGATGCAAGGAATGACGACGTTGCGTCCGCAGTTGTTACAATCGTTGTTAGAAAATTGTCGATCAGTAAAAACTAAAAGATTATTTTTGTTGTTTGCCGAACATGAAGGGCATATCTGGTTTAATAAGCTCAATTTACAGTCAATCTCATTAGGCCAAGGTAAGCGCGTTATTGGTCGAGGCGGACATTATTATCCCAAGTATCAAATATCGATCCCTGTAAAATTAGAGGAGCATGAAGGTTATGCGGACACAGAAAAGTGATTTTGGCTCTCAATATGTTCGTCAGGTTGACTTACTATTAAAAATATTACCAATTGTCGCGAAGGAATCATGTTTTGCTATAAAAGGCGGTACAGCAATTAATTTATTTTTACGCGATTTGCCGCGACTGTCTGTGGATATTGATTTAGTATATTTGCCACTAGAAGATAGGAAAACATCTTTAATAAATATTGAAAAGTCATTGTTAAATATCAAACGTGAAATTAAACGGCGATTTCAGGGTATTACGGTGATAGAAAAACGTATCGGGAACCCAGCTCGATTATCCAAATTAATAGTTGGCGAACAGGAAAAAATAAAGATTGAACCGAATGAAATTCTTCGAGGAACCTTATTGCCTCCTCAAAAAAGGGATTTATCTTCAGCAGTTGAAAGCTTATTTGGGCAATCAGTTCTGGATGTCCCGATAGTCTCTATTCCTGATCTTTATGCCGGGAAAATCTGTGCGGCGCTTGATCGGCAGCATCCAAGAGATTTATTTGATATTCACTTACTGTATCAGCATGAAGGTTTAACCGATGAAATTCGGTCAGCATTTGTGGTGTATTTAGCTAGTGCTGACCGTCCAATACATGAACTGCTTAGTCCTAACTGGCACGATCAAGCCGATTTATTTACTAATGCATTTCAAGGCATGACTAGAATTCCAATAAAGTATGATGAACTAGTAGTGACCCGTTCAAGGTTACTTCATGATATTCTTATTCAATTGACAGAAAAAGAAAAGCAATTTTTACTGTCGTTAAAAATGGGGAAACCTGATTATACATTGATGCCTTACCCCCATTTAGATCAACTTCCGGCATTGCGTTGGAAATTGTTAAACATTCAGAAAATCAGCTCAGTGAAACAACGGAAAATGATTGATAAGCTAGAAAAGCTATTGTATGTTGATGGTGTTTAGTATTGCCTCAATATGCGGGCTTAAAACCATTAATTATGGTTACATTATAGGCTCAGACTTTCGACAGCCTGGCCCAGATACTTGACTTTTTCCGCCGGCCTGAGGTTTTATCTGAATCTGGGTGCTGATCCGCTCTTTTAGAGCGGATATGTGTGAGATCACACCGATTAGCTTACCATCCTGTCGAAGGTTTGCAAGAGTTTCGAGGGCAGTCTCAAGTGCTTCTTCATCCAATGTACCAAAGCCCTCATCGAGGAAGAGTGAATCAACCCGGACGTTTTTGCTGGCCATATTGGATAGACCCAGTGCCAGAGATAGACTGACGATGAAGCTTTCTCCGCCTGAAAGATTTTTTGTGGAACGAACTTCGCCTGCCTGATAATTGTCGATTACATTAAGTTCCAGTGGCTCTATCTTATCGCGAGTTAGTAAATAGCGATCTGTCATTTTTTGTAATTGTCTATTGGCATGACCTATCATCATTTCGAACGTCAATCCTTGAGCAAAATTGCGATATTTTTTCCCATCTGCGGAACCAATCAAATCATGGAGCATGTCCCATCTTACATATTCAATTTTCTGTGCATTGATTATTCTAAGTTTTTTTTCTTGCTGCTGTTTCAAGCTTTCATTTTCTTTTAGTTTTTGCCGAATACCGCCAATTTCCTGCTGGAGTTCCTTTAAATTGACGATTAAATTCGTTAGTATATTTTTGAGTTCATTCAATGGTTCTTCAGTAATTTTTTTCTGCTGTTCTAGAGTAAGTAAATTAGCTTTATCGCGTTCCTTTGATGTTAGTTCAGTTTTCTCATCAGCAAGCTTCTGCGATTTTTGGGCTAAGTTTTTTCGCTCATTTTCTGGTAGACGGGCGGAATTAAAATTTTCTTCGTCGGAAAATTTTGATTCTTTAAGCCTTATCTGAAATGTTTTTTCCAACAGTTGCAGTTTAATATCTCGGTGTTCAATCGATTTTTTTAATTCTTCAATTCTGGTTTTTAGGTTTATTAACTCTTGATTTTTTGTATCCAATTTTTGTCGAGCGACATCCAATTCTTTGTTAGCGGAGTCGATAGCTGCATAAAGATTTGTCTCTTCATTATCAGGATTTTTATCTTCGAAAATGTCCTGTCTTTCACAAAAAAATCTCTCTCGTTCCTGGAGAAGGCTAGTAAGTTGGTTTTTTTGGTTTCTGAGTTCTTGATTAGATTTTTGGACCAATTCTCTTTGATGGTGCGCCTGTATTTCAAGAGCAATAATTTCCTGATTAAATTTTTCTTGTTCTTTTTGGCGTTCGATCCACTGATCACGACGAGACATTAGTTGTTCATAAATGGTATCTAAATTATCTATAGATAGATTTTCAATTCCGAATAATTGAACATTTTTTTGCAACAGTTGAAGAGATTTCTTCTGTTCTATTTGATATGTATCGGCTTCTTGTTTTAGCCATTCAAGCAGTTGTTCGCTAGAATTTTTTTTGTAAATGGCCGACTGAGTGTTATACTCATATTTTGCAAACGATTCTTTGGCTAGAACTTGCGATTCGCGTAGCATGTTCAATGCTACCTCTACAATTTCAGCAGTTTCTACAGTCATCGAAGAATATGTTAGTGCTTGTTGATTATTTTTTTCAAGCTCCTCGAGCTTATCATTAAGTTTCGAATCTGAAGAAGCCAATTTCAGATCAGAAAGTAATTCTAAAAATATTTGATTGATTAGACGATATGCTTCTTCAATTTTTTGAGTCTGCTCTTCATGGGTAGTGTCAACTTGCTCCAAATCTTTGCTTATCTTGGCTAGTGTGATTTTCAAGTCGGAAACAGTGTCAGTAATAGATTTTAAAATACTTTTTTCTATTGTGAGGTGTTGTTGAGCTTCCTTCAGAACTGGCATGTTTCCTGTTGCAAATGGGTGCTCTTTGGCCCCACATAGTGGGCATGGTTTACCGTCTTGGAGTTGGAGGCGAGCTTCTTTGAGATTTTCTATACTTTGGAGTAATGTGAATTCCGTTTCAAGTAGTTCTAATTTCCTTTCACATGAAACTTGCTTTTCTGTTTGGCCTTCAAGCTGACTTGTTAGCTTAGATCTTTTAGCAGTGAGAGCTATTTTTCGATCATCCAATTCCCTCAAGCTCTGCTTTAATTGCAACAGATTTTTGGTGAGTTCAGAGGCTTTGGTAAGCAGATTTTTTTGTGTAATCAATAATGACTGTTTATTACGCCAATCTGTTAATTTTTTGTTACCAAGAATTTTCTGAAGTTCTATCTGTTTTTTATTGAGTTCGGTTTGAATGCTATTCAGTTTGAGTTTTTCTTTTTCTAAACTTTCCAATTGTTCTTGCCAGCCTTGAGTTGCCTCCTGAAATTGACTGGTAGTTTGCTCGATTTCATTACGTTTACTAAGCAGTTGCTTGTGATGATTCTGCAAAGCCTCGAATCGGCCTTGTATCCCGGAGAGGTGTTCGATCAGTTCTTCATCGGCTTTAGTTGCTTCTAATTTTTGCAACAAATCATGCAAGGCTTTTCGCTTGATATCCAGGATAGCGCAATCACTATTTTGTTTAGCATTAGTATTTTCGATAAATTTTGACAATTCTACAATAGAATCATTTAGGGCTTTAATGGGTGCATCTCTTTCAGAGATTTTTAGGTCTAGCTCTCGAACTTTACGAATGATGGGTAATATTTTTTGCTGCACCGACTTTTTTATTTCAAGCTGTTCCATAGCTGCCTTTGTAATCGTTTTTGCTGACTTGACGACATCTTCACAGTTTTGCAGAGAAGCTTGGGATCTATCGTATGTATGCTGATCTGTTTTCTGTTCCTGCCGAATAGCTACTAAACTAGCATAGTCCGCCATAAGTTCAAGGGCACGAGTTGCGGCCTCAAGACCCTCTTTCTCTGGTGCAAAAGCTTCTATTCTAATTTGTAAATCATTTTTTTGTTGATCGAGTTGCTTCAATTCTTCTTGCAAACGATTCATTCCTTCGATCCAGGCGATGGCCTGATTTTTCTGAAAAATCTGTGGGTTAATTTTTCCCTCTTCAAGGGTTTTTTGTTCTAAATTATTCATTAATTGTTGTTCATTTTCAGGTGTCAAAAGCTGTATTCCTTTCAGTTCTGCTTGTAGTGTGTCAAGCTTTTTGTGCTCACCAGAGCGAAGCTCATAAACGCGAATAGATAATTGGCTATATATTTCAGTGCCTGTTATTTGCTCTAGAATTGGCGCTCGATCACTTGGGGTTGCCTGCAAAAATGCTGCAAAACCCCCTTGCGCCAGCAACATAGAACGGGTAAATCGATCAAAATCCATCCCCGTCACACCCTTAATTTCCTCGGTTACGCCTCGAATTTTAGATTCAAAAATTTTTCCTGAATCAGCGTCGGCAATTTCGTGCTTTGGTGCCTGAAGCTCACCATCCGGTTTTTTCCGTGCCCGATGTTGACTCCAATGGCAGCGGTAATGCCCCGCTGGTGTTTTAAACGTTACTTCTGCGAAGCAGTCGCCAGTCTGGCGAGACATGATCTCATTTTCACTTTTGGTGATTTTATTGAGGCGAGGTGTACGTCCATAAAGGGCTAGGCAGATGGCATCGAGAACGGTCGTCTTTCCTGCGCCGGTCGGTCCAGTAATAGCAAATATGCCATCAGAGACAAACGCGGGATTTGTTAAGTCAATTTCCCATTCGCCAACCAGTGAGTTTAGATTTTTGAATCGTATTTGCAGTATCTGCATTAATCGCCTCTTTATTCTGCTTGGGGGTCATCTTCGTTGAGAGATATAATCGTTTCTTGATAGGTACGAATCAATTCTTGTTGCTGGTTTTCAGGTATTTCATTGGCAATAAGACATCGTTCGAACACATCATGTACATTCAAATCATCCAGTGTTTCCTTGTCAGGAATTTGTTCCAGTACTTGATCGATGATACGGTTATTCTTCACGCGAAGGATTTCCATTTTTGATTTTGAGATAATTGCATCTAGGCGCTCGCGCAAGTCGGGAATAATTTCTTCGCTTTCGTAGATTATTTCAAGCCACATTACAGAGTCATTGACTAACAACTCTAGGATTCTATTTGATATATCATCCCAATTTCCTTTAATGCGCTCAAGTTTCTGAAAGATGGGTACATTAACTAGTTGAACTGATGGTTTGATGTCAGTAAATTCAACCAAGCAAATACTTTTTTGCTGTTTTGCTTCTCCAAAACCCATGGGTAAAGGGGAGCCACTGTAGCGCATCGTCTCACAATCCCCAACCTTCTGTGGGATATGAAGGTGACCTAATGCAAGATAGTCAATATTCTTGGGGAATATTTGGACGCTTACATGGGCTAGTGAGCCGATATATAGTTTTCGTACACCGTCACCATCAACAGTTTGTCCGTTAGCAGTGAAAAGATGACCCATGGCTACAATTGGGATGTGCGCTCCAAGAGCTATCCGCTTTTGTTCGGCTGAGGCTGCAACTTCAGCATAATGATTTCGAATACCTTCTATTAATTTGCGCTCCTTATCTTCGATACTTTCTCCAGCTTCGGCCAATCGAATATCTTTGTCCCGAAGGTATGGAACGGCGCAGACTATTAATTCCGGTGATCCATCTTGGTTATTGAGAACAATAATTTCATCTACCGGGTTATCACATGCACTACCTATCACATGAATATCGAGTGCTTTGAGTAGTTCTTTGGGTGCGTTAAGAAACGAGGGGGAATCATGGTTACCTGCGATTATTACAACATGGCGACAAATTGAGGATGCCACTTTACACAGGAAACGGTAATAAAGCGTTTGGGCACGATTGCTTGGCGTACTGGTGTCGAAAATATCTCCCGCTATTAGCAAGGCATTGATTTGATATTGCTGAATCGTTTCTGCCAACCAGGTAAGAAACATCTCAAACTCTTCGTAACGTTTTTTGCCGTGCAAGGTTTTTCCGAGGTGCCAATCGGAGGTGTGGAGAATCTTCATAAGGCATTTACTCTAGATGATTCTTTGTGTGGTTCTCTCATCATCATATTATAGTGTCCGATATTATCGGTATGTTCAAATATCCTTTCAAAAACACAAAAATATCGCTCAATACAATCATCAGGGGATTGTATAAACAGGTCGTCATAGAGGCAATGAGAACCGTCGTTTATCCAGCAGAGAAGCGATTTGCAAATATCACGGTCTTCTTGCGTTTCAAATTTATCAATTAGATCATCGTTGCCATATTTTCCAAGAATCTTGAAATAGTTTTCAATAATTCTTCTCATCGTGTTTTGAATGGTGATCCCAGAGCTTAAATTCCGATTTTTGATTTCACGCCAAAGTAACTCATAAGAAGATTCTATCGGGTTTTTCATTCCATACGCTTGTATTTTTGAAATTTTATTTATTTTTCGAATAATCCAAAAATTTATTTCTTTTTTTTCCTGTGTGCGTCCATCTATAAAGGAAACTTCCTTGTGGAAGTAGATATTGTGGGTGAAAAGTATTAACTGCTTTGTATTATTTATATTACCTTCAATATCTCTAATAAGTCCTTTAATCAGGGTACTGACGATGAATAGGACATTACTATCTAAACTAGAAATTGGGTCATCAATCACAACAATACGGTCATTGGAAACTGTTTCACCTGAGTGGCTACCTTTAACCAGCTGAAGAAAATATAAGAAAGTAATAAATGTGATTTCACCTTCGCTGAGTGTTGAATGAGCAAGAGAACCATCTTCACGTTGAATCGCATAGTAGTTTTCAATATCTGGGGATGGTACTAATTGAAAATTATTGAATCCAAACCGAATCAGAAGACGATTAATTTCGTCAACCGTAGATTGAACACCAGTAATGTTTTTATTAAGATTTTTTATTTCATCATCCAGTTTCCTAATTTTTGTTTGATTAGTGCTAATCAGTTCCGACAATGCCTTAATACCTTTAGAAAGACCATCAGATTTTTTTCTATATAATTCGTAGGAGTTTTTAGATTCATTTGCAACAAATTTCCATATATCATTTTTGAGATTTCGATGTTCTTCTTTGATATTTCTTATAATTTTATTATGCTCGTCAATCGCTTGATTTGCTATATCAATGCAATCTTTAATTGCTAAACATTCATTCCTAGTAGAGGTCAATTTAACGATATTACTGGAGTTCTCAAGCTTAGCTTTAATGTGTTCAATATTTTCTGCATACTGACTATGAAGTGCTTTTAAATGTATGGAAAAAAGTGAAAGATCTAACTTAGAATTAGAATTCTGTTTTTCTAAGCTTTCAATATTCAATAGTGCTTTAAAAATCGATGAAAAAAATGATTCATATTGAGATTTTTTGATTAGAAGTTCTTGTTTCTTGTCTTTAAAGTTTTCATCAAAATATTTTTCAAGTTGTTGACGAAATGATTCTGTTATTGTTTTCTGCTGACAGAATGGACAAGTGTCGTTGTCTTGTAAGAATTCGCGGCCTCTATCAACCCAATCATTTGAACCTAGCATAGTGATAAGACCAGCAATATCTACATCCCCTTCTTCCCAATAATTACTGTTTTCCATATCTCACTGCTTTCAAGAAACTCAATATGGGTAAGATTCGGTTGATTTGAAATGACGCTAGCTTCAGACAAATATTTTTGTGCTGATTTTACTCTATTCTCCTCTTTGTCAGGCGTATTATTGTTTAATTTTTGATCCTTTTGTAAATCTTTTTGAGGACTTAGTTTAAAATCAGTTGGTGGATGAATTAATGATAGCTGCTCAGGTATTTCGCCAAAGATGGTTTCTGCTTTTTTCTTTAATTCTTCCAATGTAGGGAGAGAAACAGCATCAAATCCTGTTTTGTAAACCAAAATAAGTTTTTCAGCAAATGCTTTTTTGCTTCCAATAAACCCTTGAAAAGCCTCTTTAAAATAATTTTTGTATTTTTTATAACTGTTTTCCCATCGTTCGTCAGTGAAATCATTATTTAATTGTTCCAATTGTTGTTCCTGGTGCTGTTTGGTTGTAAAATGTCCTGTCATTGAATCTTTAAGCATTGCCAACTCTTGTTTTTTCTTTTCAATTTCTTCCATTTCTTCTTTAGTCGCTTTTCCTAAAGTAAAAACACCCGCTATTTTACCAGTTCCAAAATTATCGTCACGAAATTTTTTGTTATAGGCATATATATTTAATGGGATACTATGCTCCCAAATCGCTTCGCAATTTAAAAATTCACTTCTGGAGGTATTTGCAAGAAAATTGGATATAGTTGTTTTTCCACAACCGTTGGCACCATAAATAAAATTGATTTTCTTAAGATCATTCAAAATCATCCCGAGATCATTATCAAAACTAGCAATGCCTTTCATTTTGATTGAACTAAGCATAAATGCCTCCTATGGTATGTCTTTTGCTTAATAAGAACCACCACATTAGTAGGCGTGCAATCAGGCATTCAATCATTTCATTGTTTAGTAATTCAACATTTATTTGTTGGCCACTGATGAGACCACTAAGATCATTCGATCCTATAACTTGCATAGATATTTCCTTATAGCGGAATCCTAAATAATCCGCCCTAGCTATTTGCTTTCGCTGTCTGCAAAATAATAATTTTTGTTTGGAGTAAGGATGTCAGCCGCGTATTCATTAGATTTGAGAAGAAAAGCCATTTTAGCTTATGAAGATGGAGAAGA
>JAFEDN010000270.1 GCA_018241585.1 Pseudomonadota bacterium
CAAGAATTTCATTCATCATGCTAATCGCTCGCCGCTGTTTCCAACGAGTGTCGGCCACAATTAACCAGTCATCCATTAATGTAAAGCTTCACATTAATGGACTAATGGTAAGAGTTTATTAATGTGGAGTAATTATTTTAATCTATTGTAAAAAATGATTTTTTTCAAAAAACAGCACATTAATATCTATAGTAAAATTGAATCTTCTTAACAACATAAGGAGACTTCAATGCTTATATCTTTTTTCCCAAGAGGGCATCAACGCTATTCATCGTTGCCAGTTCTGGGATCAATGTTAGATGAATTTACAAAATTTCTCACTAACTTAGGATACCCACGTCGAGCTGTACGTATTCGAATACGGCCAACCGTAGTGATAGATTCTCATTTACGGAAACGTAAATGTTATTCAATTGAAGAAATTACACGAGATAAATTGAGAGATTGCGCACCATTACCTAGACACACTCAAAAAGAGATCAATGTTGCGGCAACAACAAAATTATTAGAGCGTTATTTTGATGAATATAAAATATTTAAAAAAGAAAAACCAAATCCGATAGAAAAAAAACTGATTGACTATCGTTGTTATCTGGAGAAAGTTTGTGGTTTTTCTCCGGGCGCCATTGATAGTCACAGTACGACGGTATTGAAATTTTTGAATATGTTTAATAATCGTGGTGGTCTTTCCTATCTGAAAAAATTAAAGTCGCAAGACATTGAAGATTTTGTTCGCGATAACGGGAACAAGTTATCACGCGGTACATTGCAGCATCTTATTTCTCATCTTCGCGCATTTCTAAAATTTCTTGTCATGCATGGGGAAATTCAAAAAAAACTAGAATTTAAAATAGATACGCCACGTGTTTACCGAGAAGAGAAACTCCCCCATTCTCTTGACTGGGAAATTGTGCGTTCTCTTTTAAAATCGATTGATCGCTCTACACCCATAGGAAAGCGAGATTATGCAATACTTTTACTTATTACTACTTATGGACTAAGCAAGTGAGATTGTTTCTTTAAAACTAGAAAATATTGAGTGGAGAAAAAATCGCATATTAATATTTCAACGAAAAACAAGTACGCCACTCATCCTACCCCTCATGGATAATATAGGAGAGAGTATTTTAGATTATATTCGTCAAGGACGTCCATCCGTTGGATGCCGCGAGATATTTGTGTGGCATTACGCGCCTAATGGGCCTTTAAAACGAGAAGCTGTAGCAGATATTTTCCTATGTCGGTCTAAGAATAGCGGCTTAGAAATTCCTTTCAAAGGAGCTCATTGTCTTCGGCGCTCTTATGCCGTCCATTTACTTCGTAAAGGAATTTCACTCAAAGAAATTGGAGATATTCTTGGGCATAGAAGTTTTGAAAGTACCTGTGTTTATCTTCGATTAAATATAGAAGACCTACGAACAATTCCATTGAGTATTCCTACTCTACCTATATTAAATCAAGGAGTTTAATCATGAAAAAAACAGAATGCTTTTTTTCTCTCATCGGTTCAATAATAAAAAATTATCTTAATCTTAGAAGTTCTCTGGGACGTGAATGTAAAAGTGAATCTAAGATTTTCAAACGCCTTGATAAATTTTTATGTGATACAAAAAGTGATCTGACATTAGAAAGCTTTACGGCATGGTGTTTGACGCAACAAAACAATGCATCTGGTGTCAGGCGACATTATATGCGAAATGTGCGAAATTTATGCCTTTATCGTCAACGAACAGAACCTCCTTGTTTTGTCCCGGATTAGAAATTATAGACCTGAGAGTGAATGATCTTCAGCTTGTTAAACCGTATCAGTTACGTTTAATGGGAAAAGGTCGTAAAGAAAGAATTTGCCCTCTTTGGGAGAAAACCGCGAAACTATTGCAAACATTCCTGGCTATGCGTAGCAATATACAGAATGATGAGCATGTTTTTTTAAATCATCGAAAACAGCCACTCACTCGTTTTGGTGTGCGTTACCTATTAGCAAAATATTGCGATTTAGCGAGAAAAAGCACGCCCACCCTAGTAGGGAAGAGATTGCATCCACATAGTATGCGTCATAGTACTGCTATTCATCTTCTTAAATCTGGAGTAGACTTAGTCACTATTAGCCGTTGGTTAGGTCATACAGATATTAATACAACATACCGTTACATGAGCATTGATATCAATATGAAGCGTGAAGCTATTAATAAGGCTGTTATTGATGAAAATTCAACAACGGTGGCTACTTGGCGTTCCGATGCGTCTATTTTAAAGTGGCTAGAGTCTTTATAGTTTCGTTAATAATTAATATGGAAAATATTCGATTGCTCCACATTAATAAACTCTCACCATTAATCCATGAAGCGGCAGTAACGAACAGGCAATTTTGCCATCGCGTCATCCAAAGGTTGTAAATACATTGCGCCGATGAGCGGTGACA
>JAFEDN010000271.1 GCA_018241585.1 Pseudomonadota bacterium
TAACTCCTGGCTTTTTGCTTTGCCTTTAGGGATAACCGCTGCTGGAATAGCATTATTGAGCGAATATATTTTAAAAGGCCTTGACCAGCCTGAGAGAGCCGCTGAAGTGGCCAAGGATTTTTTATGGCCGTATGCATTAGGCTTACCCTTTACCCTAATGACTATTAGTAATCAGCAAACTATGTTGGGATTAAATAAACCAAAATATGTTTTAATGATGACAGCGCTGAATGTCCCTTTAATTCTTGCAATCGGTTATCCTTTTATTTTTAAATTAGGATTGAACGAAACCGGGCTTGGTTCGGCGTATGCAATTAGTGGATTTTCTCATTTTATATCTTACTCAATTTTATTTAAATATAAATTTGCTGATTATAAAATATTTGATTTTCGTTCTTTATGTAAAAAAGATGGGAAATGTGCCCTCTTAGCCAGCAAAGGATTTTGGATTGGTCTATATGCTTTTGTTGAATTAGGAAACGTATTGGCTAATACTATTTTGATTGGGCGAAGCAACAATGCCAACGACGATGACGCCCTATCTGCGTTACAGCCTGCTCTTCAGTATGCTTCTATTGTGGCTAATTTAACTTTTGCTTTAGGACATTCGCTGACTATTCTAATCACTGGTAGTCAAAAAACTAAGTCTCATGTTGAAACTAAAAAGTTAGGAGTTAACGGGATATGGATGGGTTTGACTCTACCACTCACGATATTAACCGTATTTTTTATAGATCAAGATTTATTACTTAAGCCATTTTTAGGAGAAGATACCACTGATTTGGCCAGACGCCTCTTATTGATTAATATTTTAAGTCAAGTAGCGGATACCTTTAGAAATATAGGCTCTGGCATTTTAAGAGGGGTGGGTAACACTTCTTTTGCTTCGAATGTCAATATAGTCACTGTACTTTGTTTAATGATGCCTTTTTCTTTAATTGCAGAAATGATATACAATTTAGGCCCGGAAGCTGTTTTATCAGGAAGGGCAGTAGGTATTGCTGTTGGGGCAGCGCTAATTAGTTATAAGTGTATACTTGAAGGTAGAGCTTTGCCGGAAGACGGATATGCTCGTTTACCACAGCCGGCGCTAGAAGACAAAGGATGTTGGCATCGTCTGTTTAGTCCGAAAAAGAAAGATAACATTCAAGACCAGGCACAATCTGAACTTAAATCACAGCCGAAATCTTGGGGTAAATGTATTATTTTGTAATTCTATTCGTAATCGTTCCCATCTATTCCGTGAACAATTAGGTCATAAGAAATTGTTGTTGGTCGTACATTAGCAGATAATCGATGGAATTGCTGGTTGATTATTCGTCGAAAGAGCTTAATAATTTTCTTAATTCATCCGGCCAGCGAGATTTTTTACCAGTATGAGTATCCACGCAAATCCAAACAACTTTACCTACAGCACATTTTTTTGAAGAATCCTCAGATAAAATCGATGCATTAAAAATTAGGCTGCTTTCACCTAATTTTACTGAATCGACATAGATATTAATCATTTCACCAAAATATAGAGGTTGGTGATAATCGATAGTAACATGTTTAACATAAATTGCTAAATTTTCTGGCATTTTAGGATTAAAGCCAATATGTTTTAAGAATTCAGTGATAGCAATCTCATAATAAGTTAAATAGTTAGCGAAATAAACATGCTGATGCATATCTACTTCATTGAATCGTACCTGTAAGCGATGATAAAAGCTCATGGGTTTACTCTCCCGGTTGGTAGAGGATGTTGTTGCTCATGATTTCTTTCTTTATGTCGATTGATCATTTCCTTAGATATAATGAGTTGTTGAATTTGATTGGTGCCTTCATAAATGCGAAATAAACGAACGTCACGATAAAAACCTTCAATTCCCCGGGCAGCCAAATAACCTTGACCACCATGGATTTGCACCGCCCGGTCAGCAACTCGACAGACCATTTCAGTGCAAAATAATTTACAGCTTGCAATAGTTCCAGTTAGTTCTGAATTGGTTTCTAGTAGCTTGGCGGCTTCTCTGACCATACATTGCGCAGCGAAATACTCTGCTTGACAATCTGCAAGCATGGCTCGAATTAGTTGAAAGTTTGCAATGGGACGATTAAATTGGTGACGAGTTAAGCTGTAAGCAAGCGATTCTTGTATCAATCTAGCGGCAATACCAACTGAAAGTGCGGCGATTCTTAAGCGGCCTTTATTTAAAATGTTATAAGTAATCTGGAGACCTTGGCCGACTTCTCCGAGTAATGCGTTGTCTGGAATGAAACAATCGTTGAAATAAACTTCCGCGACTTCTGCGCCATCCAAGCCCATTTTTTTACTCGGAGCGGAAACTTTTAGCCCAGATGTCTCGCGTCTTACCAAAAAAGCTGTAGGTAAGGCCGTATTGCTATTTTCATCTTTACTTGTTGCA
>JAFEDN010000272.1 GCA_018241585.1 Pseudomonadota bacterium
TGGATACATATGTGATGACTCTGAGCTAAATATAGAAGTGGCAACAACAGAATCAGATACTGTTGCTGCCACTTCAAGTCAGACTTCATTGTGCTAAAGTTGAAGGGATAGAGAAATCTTGGTAAAATGACCATAAATAACTTCTAGCTGGGATGTTCAACATGTCAAAACAACAATCTAAACTTCCTAATGTTCATTTTTTGTGGGAACGACATAAAGCTGTTCCTTCCAAACAAAATGATGAGAAGAAATGGGAAGTTAAACCTAATTTTTTTCCTAAAACTAAACCCGCTCCAACTTTATACACCAAAGCAGTGCTGTCTTCACTGAAAGATTTAAAATTATTTTGTGCTCAATTTTCTTCGGAAAGAATCAAATATGAATTAAATCAGGTAGGGCCATCAGGGGACACCGCTTTAACTGCTGCTGCTAAGATCAATCCATATTCGCACGAAATTATTCCTTATTTATTTGCTTGTGGTGCAAACCCGCATGCAAGTGAATTATCGCCATTAATAGCAGTATATAATCATTTATTATCCGAAGAATCCAAACAAGAGGATACTACCAGAGCCTGGGAGAGAATAACCCTTCTTTTATCACAATATAAAGAATATGGTATTATGTGTACCCCGGAAGAACAACAGTTTGTCGCAACCCATTTAGTTGTTTTGACCTCACACGGATATGTCGCCGGCGCTAGCTCAGGCGTGAGGAAAAAAAGTGATGGAAAAGAAGATGAGGTGATCACTGCTGAACAACCTGCTACTGAAGCTGGCCGACCATTCTGTATGTAATTCAAAGTAATTTTTCTCTACCCCTATACTCAATAATTCTGTTAAAATACCGAGCATGTGGGTTTTTATACATAAAATAGCTTCTCCTCGAACTTGTTATCAATGGTCTGGGAAAATATTGCCTGGATTAATCGCTTGCTTACTACTTACTGCTGTTTATGGTTTATTGGGTGGGTTGTGGTTAGCTCCGGTTGATTATCAACAGGGTGAGGTCTACCGTATTATGTACATCCATGTTCCCTCGGCCATTTGGTCTTTGGGAACATATGTGATCATGGCGGTTTCAGCGCTGTTATTTTTAGTTTGGAAGATAAAAGTAGCTGATTTGGTCGCTAAATTGTGCGCTCCCATTGGCGCAGCCTTCACATTTTTAGCATTGATAACCGGTTCTATATGGGGTAAACCGACCTGGGGAACCTGGTGGATATGGGATGCGCGGTTAACTTCTGAATTAATCCTACTGTTTATCTATGGCGGGATTATGGCGCTTCGATCTGCAATCCCCGAAAAGCAGCTAGCTGCTCAGATCACCAGTATTCTAATTTTGGTTGGTTTAATTAATATCCCGATTGTCCATTTTTCAGTAAATTGGTGGCAAACTTTACATCAAGGAGCCAGCATTCTCAGATTAGGCGCTCCTACCATTGCTCCGGCCATGTTGTACCCTTTGTTGTCGATGATTGCCGCTTTTTTCTTTTACATTTTGGTGATTTTAACTATAGGCTTGCGCTATGAACTTTTACAAAGAGAACACCATACCCGCTGGGTTCAGGAATTATTCATATGAGCGCTTTTCATAATGTGTATGCCTTTTTGCAGATGGGGGGCTGCGCTGCTTCAGTTTGGTCTGCTTATGTCATCGTTTTTTTATTATTGATATTTAGAATGTGGATTGCCAAGAGAAAATTGAAAAAAATGCAAAAAACACTGGCAATACGGTTTAGCAATGCTGATCCATCGTAAAAGGCGGTTATATTTTATTGCGCTGGTTCTGGCCGGCAGCGGTATTGCTGTGGCTTTTGCCTTAACAGCCTTACGTCAAAATATCAATCTCTATCAAACACCGCAACAAATTATCCAGCAGCAACCTTCCAGCCAACGGGTTTTTAGATTGGGAGGGATGGTGGTTCCAGGAAGTGTCCAGCAGGGTGACGATTTAAAAGTGAAATTTACCTTGACCGATTATCAAGCAAAAATTCAAGTAGAATATCAAGGAGTATTACCGTCCTTATTTAGAGAAGGGCAGGGAATTGTAGCTCAAGGCCACTTGAATTCCCAAGGAGTGTTTATTGCCGACCAAGTTCTAGCAAAGCATGACGCCAACTATCACCCCCCAGGAGTAGCTTTAGCAAAAATGGAGCCTCAAGCATGACTTTCCTTCTTATGTCATCCCGCCCCACCACCGTCATTGCGACTCCGAAGCGTAGCGAGAGGCAAGCAATTCAGAAGGAATTTCAAAAATGATTCCTGAATTAGGTTATTTTTGTTTATTATTAGCCCTCTGTTTCTCGGTGGTGCAGATCATTTTCCCGTTAATTGGTGCGGTCAAAGGTAACGCGGCTTATTTATTGTTGGGCCGATTCACGGCAGTGGGTCA
>JAFEDN010000273.1 GCA_018241585.1 Pseudomonadota bacterium
TCAAATATGTATCCACATAATAATTCTAAAACATCTTGTGGAAATATTGCTTCTAGTTTATCTATGCAAAAACCTAACCTCATCGCTAATTCGGTAATAGGATGCTTATCTGGGAATTTTGCATCGTTAAAAAATAAAAGAGTTTTCACATGTTGATAATATCCTTCAACTCTATTATCAAAGGAAGGGAAACCTTGCTTCGCGAAATTATAAGCATTGAGTTTGTGATTTTTTTGCTCTATAACAGTCTCAGTTTGCTCTACAGTCTGCCAAATTTTGGAAGCTATAGTGTAACATCCAAAATAAGCAGCAATTTCTAAAGACGATAATTCTTGCTGATGATCTCGTGATTCGGATAGCGCACCCCAAATATCTGTGGAAAGAAATGAAATGGGAAAAAGCTTACATAACTGTTCAAAAACATTTGAATTTCCGCATGAAATAGTACATCCTGCAGGTTTTAAGCCAATCATTCGGGTGAAGCGCGGAGTCCTAGCCTTTCCAGGATTTTGTATTTTATAATCCAGTAGAACCGATTTATTGACCCTTAGATACTGATGAAATGCATCTAAATCAATTAAATCCTTATCTAAAAGAGCCTTAGCGAAATCAATATTTCCGATAAATAGCGCAGTAATAAAAATAGACTGTTGCATTTCGCGATCAATTGTAGTGTTGCCCGCAATGGCAGGTCGCATATTGGTTTTATCTTCTAATTGACAAGAAACAGGTAAATTACAATCAATGTCATAGTATGACCACATTGAACCCATATCCAGAAGTTCAGCCTCGTGCTGTAAAAGCTTAATTACCCCTGTTTCAGGAAGTAATTTATATTTTAATAATTGATCAGTAACTTTAAAAGTTTGGAAAAATCGATTAGGTAATAAACCTTTCCGGTAAACAGCACCTAAGACATTCATTAAGTGAGTTAAAAAATCTAAAATATTATTTTTTTCTAGACCCAGCCGAGGCAGTATATTATTAACAATGAGTTCATTTATCCAAATATTTTGAAAATAGCGGCCCGCTAATTCAAGAAGTTTTTCAGGAACGGCTAAATTTAATTTTTCAGATTCTTCAAGAGTAAAGAAAATTTTAAATTCTTCATAGGCAATTTCCGCTTTGTTATTAACCTGATAAATATAGCGGGTAGTAATTTGCTGATTTTCTTCAATAAAGAAAATTAACAGAGCGCTTGAATCGAAGTGGGCATAATCATCTACTATGTGTTTTATTTCTTGCGCACTACTAACCATTAATCTCAAATGAAAACCATTTAACGTCACTAATGGCAACATCTGAGAGGCTTTCTGTTCATGGCCTTCACTGCACGTTTGCATAAAATTAACTTGGTATTTTTCGAAAATTTCAATCAGAACCTGATCCTGGCGCATAGCAGCTAAGTAACTTAAATTAGCTGAATGAATGATTTTTTGTTCTCTAAGCTCAGTGATTTGGTATTTTGAAATGAATTGTGATAATTGTTGATCTTCAATTAAATTTATGCCCAAAACTTCCTTTAATTGTCTAAAAATATCGTATCGTTGAGCTAGTGAGGCTATAACCAGAGAGCTAATTTGTATCTGCCTTCCTAATGTCATAGAAATAAAAGGTAAGGTAGCTGTAGGGTCTAAGCGTTCTTCATAGTTCCTAACGAATTGATAAAATTCTTTGGTAATATATCGTTCGTTTTCACCCAAGGGTGTATTAATAATTTTGTTGACTTTTAATTTCATCAAAATCAATTTAAGATCATTCAAAGAAAATTCAATACCATTGGATTGCAATAAACCTATTGCAGGGGTTAGATAATCTTTAACATATTTGTCAATATTTTTGCATTCGTCTTCACCCAATAATCCCTGCAACGTCTTGGATTCTAAACGTAATTTGCCTACGTCTTCAAAAGAATAATCTGTTATGGAATAGTTGGAAAAAAGAAAATGCACTGTTGGAGTAGTGTTAACCGGTAGTTCAGGATGCCAGAAGGGATTGGTTTCAAAGACTAAAAAACCACGGGTGGCGCTATGATCGTATTCGCGTATTTGTTCGTTAAAATCCACATTATCTGGAACCAGTTTTACTTCAACTGAATAATGATTTGAACACTCAACTTCTTTTCGCAATAATGCTAGTAATACCCAATTTAAATCGGGTTGAAAATGTTCTATAAAACTTGATAAGAGGTCTTCATGGATTTTAAACTGCCGGAATTGGTTTTCTATGGTTTTTAAACATTCCAATGTTTTATAATCTATTTTGCTTTTATCGAGCTGGAAATGTTTGAAAAATTCGGTATAACTAATATTTCTCCAAAAACGAGTGATCGGCTCAGTGGGATGGGCCAGCCTTGATAGTAAATAGCTTCGCTCACTGTATTTATCTTCTT
>JAFEDN010000274.1 GCA_018241585.1 Pseudomonadota bacterium
ACTGAGTTCCGGCTTTGCCGGAGCTCAGTATCCAAACCAGGAAGCAGCTCCCGCTGAAGCGGGAGCTGCTGAAAATTCATTGAGTAAGTATAGCAATTAAACTACAATTTGATGGCATTGGCGCTTGTATACCAAAAATAGGAGTTGCAGGATGTTTGATTTAAGTGGGAAAAGAATTGTCGTGATTGGTGGCACTTCCGGCATCGGTTTAGGAATCACTAAAGCCTGTAAGGAACTGGGGGCACACTTAATCGTAGCCAGACGTTCACCCGAAAAATTAACAAGTACTCAAAAAGAGCTTGGAAAACAAATAGAAATTCATTGTTTAGATATTTCCCAGCCGGGCGAAATCCAAAGTTTTTTTGATAAACTTGATCCATTTGATCATGTGGCCGTTTCAGCAGCAACAGTTTCTTGGGGCAATTTTGGCGCCATGCTGGAAAAAGATGAGCAAGCATCCTTTCGCAGTAAGTTTTGGGGGCAATATTACACGGCCAAATTTGGTTACCCAAAAATCAAAGAAGGCGGCTCTATTATTTTTTTTGCCGGCTGTTGGAGCCAAAAACCGATATTTGGGGCCGCCATACCGAGCTCTATTAATGGCGCTATTGAATCGTTGGCGCGCGCTTTAGCCTTGGAATTAGCCCCGATCAGAGTCAATGTGATCTCTCCTGGAATAATAGATACCCCGGTATTTTCCGGTATTTCAGAATCAGAAAAAAAAGCTTTTTTTGAAAAAACTGCCAAGTCTTTGCCTTTAAAAAAAATCGGCCACCCTGAAGAAATTGCTATGACTGCAATTTATTTGATGGCCAATACCTATACCACTGGCAGCACCTTGTATGTAGATGGCGGCGATACCCTTAGGTAATAAAATATGCTTAGTATTGGATTAATGAGTGGCACTTCGATGGACGGTATCGACGCCGCGTTAATTTTTACAGACGGCGTCGTTGGTAATATTAAAGAGCTGGGCCACAGTTCTTTAGCTTATCCAAATGAATTTAAGCTATTGCTGAAAGCAGCAGAGTATTCCGTTAGAAAATTTCAAGGGAATATGGTGCTAGCTCAAGAATATTACCCGCAAGCCGTGGAGGATTTTCTGAAGCATCAGCTTAATTTATCAAATGATTTGCTTTTAACCAAAAAAAAAGCTTTAAATCGATATCTAATCCAGCACGGCTTAGCCTGTACATTACCTGCTATTATCGAACTGTCGACTGATCTTCATACTCAAGTTGTTCAAAATTTATTGGCTGCAACGCAGCACGCTCCTGAGCAAATAGCAGTGGCCGGATATCACGGACAGACGTTTTTTCATCAACCGAAAATTAAAAAATCAATCATCGTAGGTGATGCTCAACGGCTCGCTAATAGTTTGCACATAACTGTAGTCAATGATTTTCGCTCTCAGGATATAGCAGCAGGGGGCCAGGGCGCACCGTTAGCTCCTTTGTATCATCAAGCTTTAGCCGTCCGGGACCAAATTTTACCTGTGGCGATCGTTAATTGTGGAGGAGTTGCTAACGTTTCTCTAATCTTCGGAAAAAACCATTCGGAGATGCTTGCTTTTGATACCGGCCCTGGTAATGGTTTAATTGATCAATGGGTTAGAAAAAAAACTCAAGGGTCAGAACATATGGACTACAATGGAAAGTATGGTAAAGTAGGCAAAATTAATGAGCCAGTCTTAGCGGCTTTGTATCAAGCCAGTACTCGTCAACAAGGTCAAAATTATTTTTCCATGGCCCCCCCTAAAAGCTTAGACGCGGGTGATTTTCAATTAATACCTGAAATCGAATCACTCTCCTTAGAAGATGGTTGTGCAACTTTAGAAGCCTTTACTGCCGACACCATTATCACTGGCCTGCAACGGCTTAATTTGAATTTACCACAACGTTGGATACTAGCAGGCGGCGGCTGGCACAATCCTGTTATTTTGAGTGAACTGCAATCCCGTCTTAGCGCTATCCTCAAAGCTGACCCTATTATCCAAACCGCGGATCAAGCCGGCTGGAACAGTCAAGCCATGGAAGCACAAATCTTTGCTTTTTTAGCAGTTCGCAGCATACAGAAACTACCTATTAGTTTCCCTAACACCACCGGAGTTGCCAATCCCTTGACCGGAGGCAGTATCTTTGCTCCAAATTTATTACAATAGTTAAATTATGAATCAATCAACCGAACAAAAAGTATTGGATACTGCTTCAACTGAAAAAGCGGGTTGGATATTATTCGCAGTCTGTATTTTAGGCATTATGATCCAAATCGATTATACGGCTGTCAATGTTGCACTAATTGCTATTAGCCGTTCGATTCATGCCAATTTAAATCTGGTGCAATGGGCTTTAAGCGCTTATGTATTGGCTTGGGGTGC
>JAFEDN010000275.1 GCA_018241585.1 Pseudomonadota bacterium
GTGACACAAGACCAGCAGGACCTTCCGAAATAATCGACGGCGCAGGGAGCCTCATCTTGTTGAGGAAAAGAAAGTTAAGAATGGCGTTTTTACGAATAAAAGGGGGCAGGCCTGAAATATTGACAATTTCAAAACAGATTGGTGGGGTATTATCTTTCTATTTTTTCAATAACATGAGAGTGATCGTGGGGAGTATTTTGGCGAATTATTCTAATTTCTATCATAATTTTTTCTCCTTTGGGAGTTAAAGACTAGAAAAGCGCCATTCTATTATCTACAGTTTGAGAATATTCAATTTTTACTAAGTTGTATGCTTTCAATTGAACAGCAATTGTTTTAAAATCTTGCTCATTTGTATGTATTTCAAATATGTCACTCATATTGCTAAATTCTTTTAAAAACGGTTAAATATATTTTTTATTAGTTGATCATTGGGATATTCGATTAAAAAAGGCGCTATTGAAGAAAATATTTTTTCCAAGAAATTTTAATTTCTTTATAATGTATTGTGAAATCAAAATCAAAATCGGATCCAATTCAGTAACAGTTTTCCGCAGTTGCATATTCTCTTTTCTGAGTTAATTGATCTCTGCCAAAATAGATTCGTTGACTACTTTATCCGCTCTAACCCAGCCAGTTGCAGGATAGGTTTTAATAGTTTTCAACATGCCTAACACTAACCCTGGCAATTCTTGAGCATTTTTCCAAAATTTTACCAACCGTCCAGTTTTTATTTTGTCTATAAAATCAGTTAAGGGTTTTCTTAAGTCGGGGTTTTGTTCAGACTTATTAGAGGGATAGAAGGTTATTTTGGAATCAATTGCAAGTGAATACAATTCTCACGCTCTAGCATCTTCTTGTTTAATTTTAGCCCTCACAGCACTTTTTATAAACTCATTAATGGATATGCCATACATTGCAGCGTGTAGAGCAGCTTCTTTATGTAGTTCTGGACCAATCCGAACATTTAGAGAGCCTTTTAAGGGTTTCATGGGTTCTCGATTGAGCTGTTTACAGGTATCTAAATAATCATTGACCGCTTTCTTAAATTCACTTTCTAAGCTTGACATTGTAGTAGCTTCATAAGTTACTAAATCGGTAATATATAATAACTTGCCATGAAGAATTTTATCTTCAGCATCCGCTTCAATAGAACCTAAAAAGCTTTTATAACGAAAAATGTTCATATCAATCCCGTGTTTGTTTTAAAAGTGATCATATTAATTTCTCATGCAATAATTGCTCCAGAACTTCTTTGATAGCATACATCTTTAAAATGGGGGTTGGATGTGGTCTATGAAGTTGTATTATACAATTCTTCTCTTGATGGAAAAATTTTACTCTTGAACCGTTACCTTGTATTTCCTGGAACCCCAAACCTTTAAGGAGTCGCTTGAACTCATCCCAGGTAAAATCCTTGGGTCGAGATTTGAAGCGTGCTATCAATTTATCCATTTGAGCCATAGATAAACATACTCTATTCGCCTTCCAAAGGCAACTGGTTTTTGGTTGCAAAAACAAACAGCAGAATCAGATCAGTACTGAATGCGATGAGAAACACTGGTCGCAATCTTGGGAAACTGAGATTGTTCGCATATATTCATCAACCTTGGTAAATGTTCTTATCGATAGGTTAACTATTGATTCACTCTATGTTTAATGAAAAGAATTTTTTCTTTGCCCGCGTTGGTGTGGGCTGCACCTCCGGGTTATCGCCCAAATACCTGGCTTTGACTAGAGATGGACAATAATTGGGACTTCAGCCACTCCAACTGCTGCGTGCGCGTCTTCCACAAGGATTGGAGAGCTTTGAGGTCGCCCCGCTCAGCGGCCCAGACCACAAACCACCGCCGTTCGCGCCATCCCCCACTCGAACACGACAACCCGCCGCCGCACCTGTAAAAGCATAAGACAGTCCAAGTCCATCTTTCGATGACGGGGGGATAAACCACGACCCGTTCACATGTTTCGATTGTGTGCTATCCCATATTTCGGGAACTTTCCGGGTTCGCGTTAATTTCGATTCCCACTCTGAAGGGCAGGGTTCAAACGGACGATCGGCGCGACAATATTCATTCACCACATGCGCGGGTAATAATTTTTGTTCTCCACCTACTTTCTTACACCACTGATCCTCCGCTCGCTGGTCATAATCCCATTTTGCAGCATTATCCACATAGGTCTGCAACGCGCCAGTCAAACCTTGCAAGCTAAAATACTTGCCATGCGCCGTGCCTTTCGTTTCTAATTCTTGCAACTGTTGCGCTGGTACTTCCTGCGGCAAATATTTCTGGATCATCGTCCACATGTGATAATCCAGCGCCCACAACGCATATTGGAATGCCGTAATCTGCTTAAATTCTCGACCGGATAAA
>JAFEDN010000276.1 GCA_018241585.1 Pseudomonadota bacterium
CTCCGATTTTTTTATGCAAGATCAATGATAAAATAATCATATTGCCTGTAAATTCGAAATTGGAGTTTGTCTCGAGCAATGTTTTTCAGCTTCATTTTGAACTGTTGCAAATTTTGCAACAGTTGCCTCTCGCCTTTCAGTTGCAAATGAGGTGAATTTTTTTACTTGTTGGCTCCCCGAGTCACTAGGCTTGACCCAATTAACCAAAATTGCCTTTGAATTATCTGCGAAATATCACAAAATTTACTTTGAATAATCTGCAAAATGTAGTAATATTAACTTTGAATTATCTGCAAGAAGTTATGAAACGTATTATATTTCAATCACTTATTAACTGGTCAGCGCGGGCTGCACGTAAGCCGTTAATCTTGCGTGGCGCCCGACAGGTTGGCAAAACCCATATTGTCAGGGAGTTGGGGAAAAATTTTCCCTATTATACTGAGGCTAATTTTGAAAAACTCCCCCAGCTGAAAAAGATATTCACCCCTGATTTGAAACCGACACGCATCCGCGAACTGCTGGAATTGCAATTAGAGAAACCAATCACTCCGGGGAAAACATTGCTATTTTTAGATGAAATCCAAGAATGCCCCGAGGCTATATTGGCATTGAGATATTTTTATGAAGAAATGC
Organism: Pseudomonadota bacterium; assembly: GCA_018241585.1. Lineage (GTDB taxonomy): Bacteria > Pseudomonadota > Gammaproteobacteria > Coxiellales > Coxiellaceae > JAFEDN01. The sequence goes on from JAFEDN010000276.1 coordinate 634, forward strand.
CCGATCTTCACATTATTGCAGCAGGTTCTTTGTTAGATTTTGCTATCGAAAAAATTGGCATTCCTGTCGGAAGAGTCAGTTTTTTATATTTATATCCCGTTTCTTTCATTGAATTTTTAGTGGCTATCGGCAAAGTGAAATTGGCGCAGAAAGTTTTAGAAAATCCTCCGCAGCAATCTCTTCCAGATATTCTTCACCAACAATTATTGTCTCTGCTTGGTGAATACTTGCTAACGGGCGGAATGCCTGAAGCAATGGCGCATTGGATTGCATCACGGAACCTCACTCAAATACAACAAATTCAAAGTGACATCATTGAGGCTTTTCGACAAGACTTTAACAAATATGCTCGAAAACATCAGTTAAAATATATTGAACTAATCTTTAATTCGATCCCGAACTTAATTAGTCAGCCATTTAAATACACACATTTACAATTGCCTTATCAAAAACGTGAATTAGCGCCATGTTTGGATTTATTAATTAAGGCCAATATTATTCATAAGGTGTTCAATACTTCTGCTAACGGTGTTCCCCTCGGTGCTGGAGTAGACTTTGAAAAATTTAAACTTGTTTTTTTGGATGTCGGTTTATGCGAAACGGTTTTAGGGTTAAATTTGAAAGAGTGGTTACTTGATCCATTGAGTACCTTGGCCAACAAGGGTCAACTTTGTGAATCCTTTATTGGTCAGGAATTATTAGCTTATTCTCAGAATGACACCAAAGTAGATTTATATTATTGGCGTCGTGAAGCGCGAGGTAGTCAAATGGAAGTGGATTATCTGATCAGCGATATTAACAATCGCATTTTGCCAATTGAAGTGAAAAGTGGTAAACGGGGCAACCTGCAAAGCTTGCGGCATCTCATCGAGTATCATCCCAATTCGTCTTATGGTATTCGGTTTTCCACTCACAATTATTCAGTTTATGATTCTATCCATTCCTATCCACTCTACGCAGCAGCCGGATTATTTCGCGATAGCGATCTGTTAAAATCTTTTTTAACTTTTTAGCTGGATGTTAATGATTTTCAAGTGCCAAAATTTTTGGGGTATTTTTCGCGGTATAGTGTGAATTGCTTTATAATAATTTCATTAAAAATCAATTCATTAATATGGGAATTCGAATTCCGTCCGCCCGGTTTTTTTATGCAATTTCAATGGTAAAATAATCATATTCTGTAAATTCGAATAATCTTAAGCTTGTAATTACTGCTTTTGAATGAGTTGGTGGCAAATTGTCACCAACTAAAATTAGAAGCTTAAGAGTTTAGCCTCGTACCTATGCATTATGATCGCTATTGTGTTGTTGTGCCAATTATAATAATATTATAAACGGCACAACAATACGAGTTTCCATACCATGTCGGATTTGTTAGTAGGAAGAACCCGTGAAGTTAAAATATTAGAGGAAATTCTTCACTCTGATCGACCAGAGTTTCTAACCATACATGGCAGAAGGCGGGTTGGAAAAACGTTTTTAATTAAAAGCTTCATGAAGAAGCAAGACGTCATTTTTTTTCGGGTAACGGGAATGAAAGATACTGCTTTTAAAAAGCAGATTCGACATGTTACAGATGAAATTGGCAATACTTTTTATGATGGAGCTAAATTAGAAGCGAAAAAAGATTGGTCTGAAACATTTTCACTTTTGACAGATGCTATACGAAAAATTAAAGATTGGACTTTGGACAATAGATATTCCTTACCGTTTATCAGCTATGCATAATTTTA
>JAFEDN010000277.1 GCA_018241585.1 Pseudomonadota bacterium
CGCTATCAACATCTCAGGGCCGTTTCGTTCGGCAGCGAGATGTAGCGGAGTTCTACCGTTGTTAAGCACGCGGTCAGTTTTAGCGCCCGCTTTCAGCAAAGCAGCCACCATCCCTGCATCCCCTCGGCGCACAGCGGCGTGTAACGGCGAATCATCCAGGCGCTTATCTTCCAGGTTGGGATCCAATTTGCATTCCAACAATATCTTCAAACTGCGTGCGCAGCCTTTTTTAACCGCTTGATAGACTCGGGTTTCTCCTTGGGCCGTTTTCGCCTGCGGGTCAGCGCCTAAACGCAGTAGACAGAGAATTTTATCTTCGTCTTCTTGTCCGACACACCAGGCCAGGGCTTCATTGAGTGTACGCCGGTCGAAATCCGGCGGCCAACCCTTCGGCGACGGCTGGATTTGAGCGATATGTTTGTCCATTCGAGTCAGCAGTTTTAATAGCGTTTGGGCGTCTTGCTTCGCCAACACTACCTGATGGAGAGGTAACTGGCCTTCGTTATTAGATTGTAACAACGCCGCCAGCGCCAATCCTTTTTGACGGCTTTCCAATAGCTCGATGACGGTATCGAGCGCTTTGGGATGGGCAACCGCCGCCGCTATGTGCAAGGCGGTTTGACCGGTAAAAGGGGATTCTTTGAACGTCAGCACCAACAGACGACGATCGCGGCTGATTAGTTCCCTTATCAGCTTTTCATTACCCACTTGGCAGGCGGTTTTAAATTCGGCAATCCAACTGCGGGGCAAGTACCATTCTTCGGAATCTTTCAGCGCTGGATTCTTATCTATCAAAGAATTGATCTGTTTTTTAGCGAATACATTGGGTGTCAGCACTTTACTTGTTAACGGATCATTGGTACTGGGTGAAGTCGTTTTTCCTTCGCTGAACCAGAGTTCAATCGCTTCACGTTCATACATTTGTCCATCCGCGGTGGTGACGGGATCACGAATCAGTGATTGGGTGATCGGACATAAAAAATCTTCTTCGATCTCCACACCGGTGGGTTGAGGATGCAGAATGTCTTGCAGGGTTGTCCAGGCTTTCTGGTCCTGGCTCAAGTCAGGGAGAGGGTCAACGAAACCTAATAAGGCAATTTCTTCAATAACCGCTGGGTCTTCGCTGATTTTAGCTTCTTTGAGATGAATGGGCTGCGACTTGGGTTCACTGTATTCAATAGTATATTTTGCTTCCTTATCTTCAAAGACGGAATCGCTGGGCATGGGTGCGGGTTCTTTCGCATGAACGATGGCTTGCTGCATATCACATAACTCCTTTTGTGTAATTTTTTCCTAAAATAAATTTTAATCACTACCATTAATTGGGACAACAGCATTATTAATGATTTGTCAGGACAATGCAAATAAGAGGTAAACTGTTAAGAAGGGCTGCGCCGATTTAAACCGGGGCCGGACTGTTCACGGAATGTCACGGGTATTACGGCGGTTGACTGGTCGAAAAGATGTGCTAAGCGCTCTTAAAATGGGCAGTTCATGCGCCAATACGCCATCGGGCTGGCTAACCCCTATAAACTGGCGGGGCATTGGTGTTGAGGTCCTTTTAAGGGCACTACTCAAAAAATTATTATCCTTAAGTGTTTTTGATAAATTGCTCTACTCGATCGGAAGCTTTTTGTTTGGCTTCGTCTGTAAAAGCGTTGCGTTGCTTGACTGATTCTTGAGAACTGCGCATGATCAGGTATCGAATCAAATAGCGAGATTATAAGGCCCAAGTCAGCAGCTTTTGCCATTGTCTGTTAGGCTGCTGGATGTGAGGTGATGAGGTCAACGCACCTTCCGCTAAAGCTTTGGGTTGTTTATTGGCGTCTTCCACACGCAAACCTAAGTCAATTAAATGCGTGCTGCAATGAGATAAAGTGATTGAACTCTGTTCCGCCAGCGTTTTAATTTTTTCAGGTTGCGTATCTGCTAAAGTGATCGTGAGTCGAGCCATAAAAAATCTCCGTTTTTTGTTGATGATCAGTTTTTCTTATGATTCTCGTTGAAAAGAGAATAATGCATTGTACCAAAATAATCTTAAAAAGTGATGCAAAGTGATGATATTGAGGTGCTAAAGAAGTGCTGTCACATCAAATTTATTTTGGAGTAAGTTAGAAATGAGCAGAAGGAATATGAATCGTAAAATCTGCTGCAAGTGTGCAGCTTATTTTGATTGAAAAAGTGATGAAATTCATCATCACTTTGGCAAAAAACCGCTATTTTTGGTGCATGACCGTATCACAGTGTAAGGGTTTGAATGATTGAACTTTTCCGCTAAGGCAACCCCGTTGCGAGCTGAGTGATCCCCAGGTTTTTTTGGAGTTATTAAATTTGTAAGAGGTTAAGAGA
>JAFEDN010000278.1 GCA_018241585.1 Pseudomonadota bacterium
TGCTTATCCTTTGATTGGCATTCTAAGGTTACTTTTAGATATTTAAAATCTATCCCTCCGGGTCTCTTTTTAAGAGATAATCCTTTGTTTTAATTCATTTTTTAGAATAAAATGTTGACTTTGACACCTTCTTAGCCTTCAGAGTCTTGTGATTTCTGAAAAAGTAGGTATGATTCACCTTCTGCAATCTTGCTATCGATCCAATTTAAGGTAGAATATTGCACAACTCAGCTCGAAATATGGGCCGGTAGCTCAGTCGGTAGAGCAGCGGACTTTTAATCCGTTGGTCGCGAGTTCGAATCTCGCCCGGCCCATCAAATTATCAAGCACTTAGATTCAAAAATTTTGTAATTCGGTAAAGTTGGGTGTAATCTGGGTGTAAGCGTGCCAAGAATTTGATAGAACTTTCTAGCCAAAGGCGCATCCCTGAGTTGCTATACACTTGTCAGAAAAGCATGTTATTATTTAAATAAAGGAAATATCAAAAACTCAAGTTAATGTACTCTTAAGGATTGAGGGTAAATCGAAAGCAATAGAAGTGTAATATGTTTAAGCGTTTAAAAGTTACAGGGAGATTAACTATGGAAGCATATCCGGCTGCCTCAGTAGCAAATTTTTTTATTGATAAATCTAGTAATGAGGGCGAACCAATTACTTTGATGAAATTATCAAAGCTAGTATATATTGCTCATGGGTGGAGCTTAGCCTTATTAAATCGTCCATTGATAAAGGAGCCTATAGAAGCTTGGAAATTTGGTCCCGTAATAGAATCTCTATACCATGAATTCAAACGCTTCGGAAATACAAACATTAACATGTTCGCAATAGCTGACAATATCGAAGAAGAGGAAATTGTGGCCCTTTTGAATAAAGTTTGGAGTGGTTATAAAAAGTATAGCGCGTATGAATTATCTAATTGGACACATATTAAAGATAGCCCGTGGGATCAGGTTTATTCCCCTAAGAAAAAAAATCAAGTAATTGATAATGAAACTATAAAGGAATATTTCAATGGGCTTAAGAGATGATGAATTTAGTGAGTTAAATTCTAAAATAGAGATTGATAAAGAACCAGATTTCAAAACAAGGAAGGAAAAAGCGGAAATAGAGCGATTAGAACATGAAAATTCTGTTAATAAAGAAAATCAACAAGCAAGAAAGGAATATTTAAAGAAAACATTTGATTTTGTAAGAATCTATATTGGGATTGTAATTCTTATTTTTATAATTTATCAATTTGGTTTTGCCCCTTTCATAAAAAGGCCGATGCCAACAATGCCAATAGTTACATTGCTTAGCACGACTACTGTAAATATTATTGGATTATTAGTAATTGGATTTAATTATTTGTTTTCAAACCATAAAAAATAATTCAAAAATCATTCTTACGCGGCTTCAATAGGTGAGCCTGTTTCGAGAGTTTTTTTTGGGTCTTTTGTTAGTTAGGCTTATGCTGATTTCACCTTTTCCTGACGCGCCTGTATGTCATTATGCCAGCTTCGAAGCTTGGTAATTTCATCTAAAATCTGTTGAGGCTCAGGTAATTTTGGGTTAAGGCTTTCACTTATACTGTGCAGAAGCTTAGAGCAGGAACCGTATCCCTCTCGCATTGTATCGCAATCTGAAATTTCCAGGACTGTAAGTTTTCGTAGATTTTTGCTATCAATCTTGGTTGAAAGACGTTTGAATACTGGGCCAATAAATTCTTCGACAGAGCGTTCCCAGGTTTCTCGAAGTTGTTCCAATGTGGCTCGGACAGTGTTGCGCCACTCTGCCTGTTTCCCTAATTCGTATAATACGCGCTTGTTACTGATATCCGTTTCGATGGCATCAAGCACACTACTAACTGGTCTTGCACTGAAAGGGATTTCGTTACTGCAGTAACCAGAGTACTCGGAGCCTCTAGATACATATCTAAAGGCTACCTGTATTTTTTGTTCTTTGGCGGCCTTATCTAGTAACATCAAGAAAGCGACATCATGTGTTAGGACGATTACTTGACGTTGCTGTGCTTCTGATGCAAGCCGGAGTGCAACTTCTTCTCTGTATTGATGATCGAGAGAGGAGACAGGATCATCAAAAATAATTGCTGATTTAATTCCCGATGTGGTCAGTTCTGCAAGGAAAGCTGCAAGAGCAACGCAGCGGTGTTCTCCTTCACTAAGTACTGCCCCAACAGCAGCGCTTGGTTTTCGGACTAGCCTTACCCGAAATCGAGCTGCTCCAGACTGAGATGTCTTTTTCTTAAGCTCAACGGCAAGTTGGCTAACGCCTAATGCTGCTATTTCTTTAGTAACCCGAGTTTCGGGTTTTACATCATTAGCCCCATCCGTTTAATGGCTGAAATT
>JAFEDN010000279.1 GCA_018241585.1 Pseudomonadota bacterium
CTAAAGATACCGATAATAAATGAATGTTACCGTAGCCTACCAATCCTGCATGAGCCATGGCTTCGTAGATTAATCCAAAGATAACCACCGCTACAACCAAGCTAACAATTACGATCCAATAAAACGGGATATCACGTTCGGTTCGTAATAGCTTCGCTCCACTAATCACATGAGTACTTCTTGAAGCAGCAATTGATTCTCTAAAGCCATGTATAACCGGGCGTAACAAGGTGATGAGTGTCCAAACACCACCGACTAATAATACGCCAACACCAACATAACGGCTTTGATGACTCCAAATCGTCATCACCGCATCAAAGGCTGATGAAGTGTGTGGAACTCCTTGAATTAATCCAATAGCAGGCAGAATCACACACCACCCTACGATAATGCCCACTAAAAAACTAATACCAACTTGTATACCTACGATATATCCCGCAGCAATCAAAGCAGGTTCGAAGCTGACGCTCATACCGAAAACGGTTTTTCCGATATAGCCCCAGGCATCTAATTCGTCGCCAATAATTTTAAAACCGGACTGAATTAAACTAACGATTCCTCCGGTGCTGACTCCTTGCACCAAATATTTTAGATGTTTTCCACCGGTGGTGCTGACTTTTAAAACGTTACCGACTGCCGTGCCTTCAGGAAAACGTAAGGTTGGAATATTAAAAAGTATTCTTCTCAAAGGCACTGAAAATAATACCCCCAAAATACCACCGGTAATGGTAATTAATACGGTTTCCCAATAAGGGAATGAATTCCAGGCATGGGTCATCACTAAGGCCGGAAGTGTAAAAGCCATGGCGGCGGCAACGCCTTCACCAGCCGAAGCGGCCGTTTGAATCATATTACTTTCTAAAACATTCGAGTTTTTAAAAAGCCGCAATATCCCCATGGATAAAACAGCGGCGGGAATGGAGGCAGCTATGGTGGTACCGATTTTCAAAGCCAAATAGGCGTCTGATGCTGCTAAAATAGCCGCCAGAATGATTGAAAAAATAATCACTCTGACAGTCATTTCAGGAAGCTTGATAGAAGCAGGTATTAAAGGCTCTTGGATTTGGTTATTTTGCACGGTCCTCCCCCTTGCTGATATGTATAATTTCTGCCCAAAATTCGATCATAACATTTTATCTATTGCTGTCAACACACCGCGCAAAATATTTATTTCCGTGTGATCTATTTGCGCGCGGCTAAATAATCTCTTGATTCTTTGCATTAATTTTTTAGGATGGTGTGGATTTAAGAAACCGATATTGATCAAGGTTGATTCTAAATGAGTATAGAAACCCAAGATTTGTTCATTAGTGGCCGGCAACTCCTGTTCTGAATCCATTTTTCCGGACTGAGGCTGATGCGCCATATAAATCTCATAGGCGCAAATTTGCACGGCAGCGGCAAGATTGATCGAACTAAAATCAGGCGCCGTTGGGATATGAACATGATAATTACAATAAGCCAGTTCTTGATTAGTCAAACCAGATGATTCCCTTCCAAACACTACAGCCACTTGTTGCTGAGGTCCTAAAGCAACGATCTGTTGTGCACACTCACGTGCGCCGCATAGTGGCCAACCTAAATGTCTAGTGCGTGCACTAGTCCCATAAACTAAATGGCAATCGGCCAAAGCCTGGCCCAGATTATCAGTGACTACGGCAGATTTCAATATGTCATCAGCGCCTACGGCTCGAAAAGTGGCTTCCGGATGGGGAAATTTTTCAGGAGCGACTAAATAAAGCCGAGACAAACCCATATTTTTAATGGCTCGTGCGACCGCGCCAATATTTCCTGGGTGACTGGGATTGACTAAAACAACTCGAATATTTTCTAACATCAGAATATGTTACAAAATTGCCAGAATAGCGAATTACTGATCAACTATCAATCATTACTCGATAAGCGGGTGCTTGGATTTGTTGGTTTGATAGGTTTCCCTATGAGAAATTCCCGATTTAACTCGTTAGCTGCCACAGGCAAGTTCCTAAGCTTTTACCCGTATGGCCTGGTTCTGTCACTAATTTTTGGGGTTGCTCTGTTAAATTCGGCTGCATATCTCATTTGTTTGTTGATCCTTTAACACGTTTAACCTCGTTTTAGTTGGGTTTTCGTGAAAAGTAGTATAAGGATTTCGGGCTATAAATGACCCTTTCATTGACAACTCCTTAATCCGTTTGATCGCTTCCTCATTTCCTTGCTCGGCAGCTTTCTGATACCAAATTATTGCTGCTCTCTCGTCTTTGGCTACACCTCTGCCACATTCATAGCACACGCCCAAATTAACTTGAGCCCATGGCTCCCCTTGTTCCGCGGCTTTGCGATACCAGTTCACGGCTTC
>JAFEDN010000027.1 GCA_018241585.1 Pseudomonadota bacterium
CCGGCCAAACCAGCCAATCTGCTCATTCATTTTTACAAAACAGTTCATGGCTCACGCAGTTGCCTGAGGAGCAACGTCCAACTGGCAATATGCTAATCGCTTGGCAGTTTCTATCGTATGTCACTTGCCATTGATGAAGTAGATGACATAATCAATGAGTTGCTATCTGTTACTAGCAGATGTCAAAGTCTATTCGTAATCGTTCACGGGGTAGATGGGAACTGCGTAGGCATATTCATTCTCGTGAACGGTTACGTCTATTCACATGCCACCTCTGATCAGGACAAATTAGTTTTTCTAATTATTTGATTTATTTAAAACTTAAAAAATATGGACTGGTCTGGAACCTGCTCGTGGGTAACGGCGTGTTCAAATGTAGATAAAGTTATTCTATCATCCTTAACGATAAATCTGAGGCTGGATTTTGATTGATAGAGACGTTATTTTGCTCACTTCTCCAAAAATTAAAAGAAGATCGGGACGTTTTAATTTCTTTTTCCTCGGATAAAGATTCCTGGACTGCGATCACAATCGACGCAACTTTATCACGCAGCATTTTCGCAGTCGCTTCGGCTTTATAAATACTGGTAAACGTACGCGGCGAGCAACAGCGGGTATTACCAACAATTTCCCGAGTCTGGGCGGCGATCGCTTCGGTGATCCTCTGTTTTTCCGATCGCGTCAGTGTATGCCAATTATCCGGGTTGATAATGCCCCGAGTTTCTAAAGCCGCTACAATCAATGTCACCGCACCGACATATTCGTTGTATTGTCCCTGACTGATATAACCTAAACAGCCGCCGATTTTGATTCGCGAAAAGATTTCCCGCGCTATCGGCAACACAATGGAATCAGAGTAACCCTGCTCCACTCCGTCGATCGTCGGTCTGACTCCACGCTGCAAATGCGCAACATGTTTGTAATTAATATACCATTTCAACGCAAAAAACAATAAACCTACCCCACCACTGATCAATGCACCGATCAGGGAATGTTTCACTAAATCAGAAAAACTACTGTCTGTTCCAGCGCCATCTTTAAACACAACCTTTACCGGTTGCGGGCAGGGCTGGCAATGCATGCGACCATCCCACACCGACACATCAAAATGAGGTAATTTTCCTGACTCATCGGTGAAAAAAATAATTTGATTATCGATAACATCTTGCTGGGTGAAATTCAGCAGTGGTATTCCCCAGTTGTCGTTATTTGCAAAATACCCTTGGGCGAGATTACTGATTTGAAACACCAATTTTTCCGTGATGCTAGTATTTGTTGAGGCTTTTAAATTAAATTTAGTAATCGTTACGGCAATGCCTGGAGCGGTTTGCAAATAAGCGTTCTCTAATAGCGGAGGGATATCAAAAATAACCGGACAGTCCCACGCACCATACACACGATTCTGATCACTGACCATTAAACTACATTGGGGTGAATGCGATGTGCCATCCGGCGATAAGACAATGTTTCCCTGACTGACCTGTTGCTGGTTGAACTCCATCAATACATGACCGGGATTACTAATCGTTTCAAATTGAGCCTGCTGGACTTCGGTAACGGTAAAATAAATTTGATCCACTGTCAGGCTATCGCTGACGACATTTAAAAAATCAGGGGTAATAACGAATTTTTGTCCTTGATTGACCGGCCAGGGTTCACTAATCGCCAATAAAGTTGTGCTTGGGGTCACATCTGAATCCATCCAACCGTCGGATACTTTAATCTGATAGCTCGGTGCTTGGGTACTATTATCATGAACAAAAACAATTTGTTGCTGTTTTAAATTTTTTTGAATAAATTGAGATATCATGATTCCTGGTTGCGATAATTGTTCAAATTGGCCGTGTGTTACTTGCGACAACAGAAACTGTAAATCATCACTATCTGTATCATTATGCGACGCTAATATATTCTCGGTAGACAAAATCAGTTTTTGTCCACGGCTTAAGAACAGTTGATTATTTTTCAGGATGGGCTTGACGTCAAACTGAATCATACTCTCCACCGGCGCAGTGGTAATCCGGCCATCGCTGACCGATAAGGTATAACTCGGCGGGTTTAATGAATCATCATGACTGAAGCTAACCTGATTATTTTCGACGCTCAGTTGAGAAAATACAACCGTCGATTGGCCATTAAACAGAAAATTACCGTGTTCAATATTATCAACGATAAAGTTCAAATCCGCATCCTCACCGCCTGGATGAGTAGCGGAAAAATTTTCACTGGTCAGATAAACAGTTTGTCCCTGCCCTATTCTGAGTATATTGTTGAGTAACACTGGAGAAGCATCGAAATCAATCAACGCTGGTTTTGGCTGCGTCGTCGCCCACCCATCTGTGACGCTAACAGAATAGGCCGGAGTCTGAGTGGTGTTATCGTGGATAAACCCGACCGCACCGGCAGTAATATCCAATTGACGAAAACTAAAAATCGACTGGTGAGTGGCATTCAGGAAACTAAAATTACCGTGCTCAACACCGGACACGGTAAATATCAGCACCGAATCGTCTTTCAATGGCTGAGTAGCGCAGAAATTTTCAGACTGCAAAATAACTTTCTGGCCCTGATCTATTCGCAGGCTGTTATTGAGCAGAACCGGTATGGTGTCAAAATTTATTAAAGCAGACTGGGGGGTCAAATTAAAATAGCCATCACTGACACTGATTTGGTAGCCAGGCATAGCAGTACTGCCGTCATGGGCAAACATAATTTTACCGCCGGTAAGTTGTTGACGGTTGAATTGGATAATCGAATTATTCTGCGGTAACAGTTGAAACTGCCCATGCTGCAACTGACTGATACCAAAGATCACTTGCTCATCAGGGTGATCATCAAACACTGATAAATCACTCGCATTTAAAATTATTTTATCTCCTTGAATCAGACTCAACTGATTGCTGATCCAGCATAACTGACGGTAAAAAGTGATCTGAGCAGCAGATTCTGGAAGAACAAAATAAGGATCATTGACCACAATCTGATAACCAGGGGCATCAGTACTGTTATCCTGAACCAACATCACCTGGCTGGTTAATAATTGCTGGAAGGTAAACTGATTTACGGTATTATTTTGTGGAAATATCTGAAATCGACCATGCTGCAAATCAATCACGGTAAAATTCACCTGATCCGGCGGGTAATCATCAACGACTCCGAGCATAGAAGGATTCAGGAATAAAGTTTGTCCCTGGTTGATCCACAAACTATTGTTCAAGGCGAAGGGTTTTCTGTAAAAAGTGACTGAAGCATTCTGGGGTTGAGACATGGCGAAAGTCTTGCCCTGTACTTGCACGGTATAGGCGGGTGCTATTGTGCCGCCATCATGGCTAAATTGAATCTGTCCGGCCGCCAGTTGCGACTGATTAAAACGAGTAATTGGCTGCTGAGAATTATTGACTAAAGAAAACCAGCCATGCTGGAGATTGCTGATAATATAGGACACAGCAGCATCCGGGTATCCGGCAATACTGGCGTTCAGGTTTTGATTGGTCAGCAGCCAAGTTTGGTTTTGATGAATCGTTAGCTGATTAGTAGTCGGTTGTGGTAAGGCGTCTCCGAATACTACATATGAATTGTTTATCAGTGCTCCAATGAGTAAATCTGCAAAACCATCACTATTAATATCACCTGCCGCACTGACTGACCAACCACTATACCCGTTATATTCTCCATCCAGTTCAAAACCATTAACACCATTTAGACCAGATAATGCTACCAGTCCTGTTTTACCTACCTCTGGGCCACCAAATACCACAAAACTACGACTACAGTCAGGTGCTCCAATCAGCAAATCTACATAACCATCATTATTAATATCTCCCGCTGTATTCACGGAATATCCGCCCTGATCAATCTTAAAGCCATTAGTACCATTTAGACTTGAAAGCAAAACCAGCCCATCTTGGCCAACTTTAGGTCCTCCGAATACCACATAACTACGACTCGGCACTCCAATCACGAAATCCGCATAATTATCTCCATTAATGTCTCCTGCCTTATTGACAGAAATGCCACCTGCACCGCCTGGATTATAAGGTATGGGCGCTTCTGCCTGGATTTTAAAACCATTAATTCCGTTTAAACTGGAAAGAGGTATCGACCCCGCATTGCCTATCCCAGGCGCACCGAACACTACATAACTACAATTTCCATTAGCATAAATAGTAGGTCCTCCAACCAATAAGTCCGCATAACCATCACCATTGAGGTCGCCTACACCACTGACTGAAACACCGCTATAGCTATTCACTTCCCCATCGAGTTTAAAGCCATTGGTTCCATTTAAGCTGGAAAGAGCGAAGAGTCCGGTGCTACCAACACCGGTTCCGCCAAATACGACGTAACTACGGCCTGTTGAATTATTGCTCTTATAATTAGGGTCTCCTATCACTAAATCTACAAAACCATCACTATTCATATCACCCGCTGTATTGACAGACCAGCCCGCACCCGGATAAGTTCTGGAAGCTACTTTTTCTCCATCTAGTTTAAAACCATTAGTTCCGTTTAAACTAGACAAAGGAAAAAGTCCCGTTTTGCCAACCGCAGGGCCACCATACACCACATAAACGCGGCCTGATGACCCACCATAGTATGGCGCTCCGATCACTATATCCGCATATTCATCACCATTAACATCATCCGCCGCGCTGACCGAATAACCGCTACAGAGGTAACCATTATATTCTGCATCAATTTTAAAACCATTGGTTCCATTTAAACTAGACAAAGAGAGCAATCCCGTATCACCCACTCCAGAACCGCCAAACACCACATAAATACGTCCTTCATAAGTACCAAAAGAAATAGAATAGTAAGGTACTCCAATCACTATATCCACATACCCATCACCATTCACATCTCCTGCCGCACTGACAGAATAACCACTGCTATTCCCTCCTTCTCCATCAATTTTAAATCCATTTTCACCATTCAACGCAGATAACTGAACTAAGGGGGGAAATTGCACTGTTGTATCGTTTTTCATAAATGGCTCCTTATGCAGTTTAGACCCCACAATTTTTCTGATCAAGACTACTCATATTACGTTCCCACTTCCGTTAAACCGTTCCGCGGTCATCTTCAAATACCCGGCCATTAACAAAATCGTCCACGCCAAGGTTAATTAAGTTCCGCGCCGGCCCATCACGCAGATTACTTGCCTCGTCGCCTTTTTTCGACGGCGAGCCGATCTCCGAGAGTTCCATTCTTCCCTTTCAAACTGGTTAACGACAACACGGCTGGGAATTATCCTTGTTTCATTGGTTGCATCTCCTTTAAAAATTTTTAATATGTCAAAGTTGAAGCGGGGACGCCCCTTCTCCGGGTTGTAAAACTTCGCCTTCGCCTTCGCCTTCAGCGCCTGGTTCCTGCTCAGGAATTTTGGGTTCAGCAAATATGCTCGGGGTGGTCGGGTTTTGTCGTCCTGATTTTGACTCAGGCATCCCCTCACCTCGAGGGCTGGGACTGCCGCTCAATTCTAAATCAACTGACTTTTCAATAATCAACGCATCACGGCGGCAACAGAAGAATGCACACCAGCTCGATTGGGACAATTTTCCTTGAGGTTTCAATGCCTGTTCACTCACCGCGTCTGCTATGGCCTCAACCCGCTTTTCGAGATTTTTTAAATGCAGTTCCTGGCTGGTCCCGCAATAAACTCGGGTAATCTTGACTTTCCGTTGAATTTCAGCGGCGAACAAATCGGCATAGCAATGATACATCTGTTGCTCCTGCGGTTCAGTGGATAATCCCAATTCATCAATATCTACTTTCGATTTTGTTTTAATTAAAGCCACCATTTGGTTCACTGTGTCCGCATATCTTTTTCCATCTTTATCCGAAAAATCTGGGTAACCCAGCCTTAGCCGCTGATGAATCGCGTTCGCAAAAGGATTTTGGCGTTCCCGGCTTTTGTAAAAGCGATACTTTGCGTATATATAACTTAAAATCGAAATTGCCGCTCCTCCTAAAGATACCACCACCGAAGCGATAGTTTTAACATCAAACAACGACGTGCTTTGCGGGGCGCTACCCACAATCTGCAATTGAAAATAAGTGCTGGTTTTTAAACCGGCTACACTCATGGCTGTCACCGACACATTGTAATTTTCCGGTTCGTTTACCAAACCCGAAAAAGTGGCTGTGGAAGGATTAAAAATAATAGCACCAGGAAGCGGAAATCCTCCCGCCAGACCCGCGGATAATTGTAACGATTTGCCTTGTTCATCATAAAAAATATAGGGGCTGATTCTAAAGTTAAAATCTTGACCTGCTGCGAAAACCTGTGAAGACATCGTATTATTTAAAAATGGCGGTTTATTCACCAATGTAAAATAGATGTCACCACTCACCGGCCGTAAAGTAAAATATCCATCTGTCACAGTTAAATTGTAAGCCGGTGGATAGGGTTGGTTATCATGTACAAACCGAATTTGACCGGTTTTGATTTGCTGCTGGGTAAACTGAATGGTTGAGCTATTTCCTGCTGGAATCAATTCAAATCGGCCGTGCTGGCAATCATTTACGGTAAATAATATCTGTGTATCTGAATAGCTGTCACTCACGTTGATGTTGGCCAACGTTAATACTCGTGCTTCGCCCTCAAACAGAGTCAGTTGATTGTGGACAAAAACCGGCTGAGGATAAAATTCAACCCCTTCCGAGATCGTAGGCGGTAAAGTAAAATAAGGGTCGCTGACCTCAATCTGATAGCTGGGGACGTTGACGCTATTATCTTGCCTAAAGGCGATTTGTCCGGCTAGCAGTTGCTGCTCGGTAAATTGAGATATGGATACATTGCCTAGTGAGAGTTGAAACTGGCCATGCTTCACTTGACTGACCGTGAAGGTGACTTGAGACGGAAGATAATCATCCACCACGCCAATATCCGCGTCAGTCAATTTAACAGTTTCACCCTGGTGCACCATGAAGGGATTCGTCGTAATCACCGGGCGGCGATAAAAAGTAATACCGGCGGGGAGATAGTTCAATAAGGTATAGTCAGGATCAGTGGCCGCTATTCGATAAGCAGGGGCATTCGAACTGCCATCCTGCACAAACAACACTTGACCTGACACTAACGCCTGCTCAGTAAACTGCAAGACTGTTGTATTCCCCGGGAATAACTGAAACTCACCGTGTTGAACATTGTTGACATTGAAAATCACCTGATTAGCTGGGTGAGTATCCACTACAGATAATGAATTAGTTGACATCACCACGGTTTGTCCTTGATGAATGATCAGGGAATTATTGATTATCGCCGGCACTTGTAGGTAGGTAATCTTGGCGGTAGCAGGTCCCACCAAAGCAATGCCTTCACTGCGTACGGTGATGTCGTAACCCGGAGCCATCGGACTGCCATCGTGAATGAACCAGATTGCGCCGTTCGATAACTGAGGCTGAGTGAAATTAGTGATCGATACCCCTGGCTGGTCAATGCTTTCAAAGTACCCATGGGTGACATTGGAGGCAAAAAATATTAATGTGTTGTTTTGATGATTTTGGTCATAGGCGAATAAAAAAGTCGAGTTTAATTGGACTCTGTCGTTGGTCTGTAAATTTAAAGAATTTTTCGCCAGGACAGGTGGGATATCTCCAAAAACGACATAACCGCCGCCTGCTGAACTATTATAGCCTGGTACCCCAATCAAAGTATCGGCTACTCCATCTCCGTTAATATCGCCGATAGTGCTCATTGAATAACCGCCCCCATCCATCGCCGCACTATCCAGCTTAAAGCCGTTGGCGCCATTGAGCGCAGAGAGTGAAAGCAAACCTTGAGGAATGATTCCCGGACCACCGAATACCATGTAGCTACAACCCGGTGTACTACTACAGCGAAGTGCTCCAATTAACACGTCAGCGTAACCATCGCCATTGAAATCACCGGCACTGCTGACCGAGTAGCCACTAGCGTCGGCTTGTGCTTCACCATCCAGCTTAAAACCATTGGTGCCATTGAGGCTGGAGAGTGAAATTAAACCTTGACTACCTACTTCTTCACCACCAAATACCACATAACTACGGCCTGACCCACAATGATTAGAAGCAAAGGGATAGCAGGAAGCTCCAACCAGCAAATCAGCGTAACCATCGCCGTTGACATCTCCTGCGGCACTCACCACATAGCCTTGCCCGTTTCCACCCACACTAGTCTGTGGTTCACCATCCAATTTAAAACCGTTGGTACCATTAAGTGCTGCAAGAGCAATTATACTTTGAGAACCTACTGCCGCACCACCAAACAATATGTAGCTACGACCATTACCACTCGCAGCGTGAGGAGATACCACTAACAGATCGGAATAACCGTCACCATTGACATCTCCCGCCATGCTTACCACGAAGCCACTGTAATCATTTGCTGCTTCGCCGTCTAGTTTGAATCCATTGGTACCGTTAAGAGCTGAAAGAGCAATCAGACCCTGAGAATCTATTTTTAGGCCGCCAAACACCACATAGCTGCGACCCGTGGAACTTGCATGACCATAAGCCCCAATCAGCAGATCAGTATAGCCATCTCTATTGATATCACCCACAGTACTCACTGAAGTTCCACTTTGATCGCTGGATCCTTCACCATTCAGCTTAAAACCATTGGTCCCATTGAGCGAGGAGAGAGAAATCAAACCCTGACGACCCACTTCAGCGTCACCAAATACTACATAGCTACGACCTGTAACATTAGGGGTTACATACCAGGGAGCTCCTATCAGTAAGTCGCTATAACCATCACCATTGATATCTCCTGCTGTGCTTACCGAGTAACCACTTCTATCACCATTCACTTCGCCAACCAGTTTAAAACCATTGATACCATTGAGAGTTGAGAGATCAATCAACCCCTCATTTCCAACTTGAGCGCCACCGAATATCACATAGCTACGATCTGCACCACCAGGATAGTAAGGAGCTCCAATTAATAAATCAGCGTATCCATCACCATTGATATCGCCTGCAGCACCCACCGAGTAGCCGCTGAAACTATTCTTTTCTCCAATAATTTTAAAACCATTCTTCCCATTTAAACTATCTGACAGCAATACTGCCGGAAATTTTCCTTTCATAAAAAATACTCCCTGTAGTTAATTAAAATTTAGGGGTTGACCCCATGATGTTAAGATTTCGCTGGCGGTATATCGCCGGCACAGTCTAATCCCGTGATACCTACCGGGTTAAGACCGGCAGCCTTTTATTTCTCACTCCTTTCCGAAGCTATAGAATAGCTATTGCACCACCATTCCGCCCTGCTCTCGTAAATAAAATTCAGAGGCGCTAAGTACCTGGATTGGGTCAAAATTTGATTGATCATCACTCCGGCGTAGGGAAATAGAAAACTAGAACACGTGCCGTGCCGTATAACACCCTTTCCTGTCAACGCCAGCACCACTTCCGTACCGATCTTTTCCCACCTGTTGAATCCGCGGATTAGCCCGCAAATCAATTTTGGGATTCCCAGCGTTGGTCCATTCCTCAGGCAATCCCTGAACCACGACCTGCCGGTTTTTACTGTAAATCCGGCAAATCTTTTGACATAGGTATGCTCCTGCGCGAACTGTTAGCACTTTCCTTAAAAAAAGAAAAATGCATTCATAAAGAAAGATGACCGAAAGTAATCCCGCAGAGTGTACAAAATACTACCATAGTGAAGGTCCATTTCAGCACCTATCCAATTCTTTCCTTGTCTATTTAATTAGCCGTGACATTCCTTTATTGTCACGACATGGGACGTTGCTATTGTAGTCGGATCAAGAGATTTGTAAATAAAAAAATTCTTAAGATTTCATTAAGAACCAGAGTAGGACAACCACTAGAAACTCATTCCGAAACAACCCGCAACTTGATCTGAGATTCATAGCTAACCTAACAACGATTGTCTCAATTCAGGATTATTAAGACTTCTGTCTATTCCACCACTGCATCGAATATTTTGTTGTTGAAAGATAAAAATGGTTGACCAGGTTAAGTAATAAATGTGAATTTTCTGTTTGCCTTCCAGACCCTCTATTGGGTCAAAATTTCAATCGTAGCCAACGAGAACAATTTATATATTATAAAGAAGCGATTAATCCGATGTCATTTACTTTGCTGGGCAGAAAACATAATCCAACTATTGAGAATAAGCAAAAAACAACATTTATCAACTCAAAAACTACGTTGTTTTGTCGCCATTATAATATGTGAAGCCTGTTTAATCCATACTGTGTTCTCATCAGGATTTTGATGCAAGATCTTGTAAAATAACCCAACACTTGCTTTTTCAGGCTAATTAATTACAATCCCAAGCAATGTCATTGCCCCCGTACTATACAACAGGGGAAGATTAAAGATTATCCACGGATTAAACATTAACAGGATTATGTATGAAAAAAGTCCAAGAAACAAAGGATAAAGAGCTTTTTGAATCTTTAAGCAATCCAGAGACTGATCTTAAGTCATTGCTGACTGAAGCCAAAACACCCGGTAATGCTAACGTGAATTGCTTTGATGCTAAACAAGGAACCCCGCTTATTGCTGCAATTAAAGCTCATCATACTGATCATGTGAAACAACTACTCGAAGCAAAGGCCGACGTTCTTGGCGTCGATGATGAATGGCATTCAGCCTTATACTATGCTTTTGCGGAATTTAAGGCCATAAAACAAAAGAACAAAGAAGAACCAAAAGAAGTGTCGCAAAGACAGATACGATTAGATATATTATTTTCCCTTATCCGGGCTCTGCCTGCTATCGATTCAGTAAAAATAAAACAATGGGTATCACGCGCCGAGCGTTACTGGCACGATCCTGATTATAGACAATCAAAAACCATTTTATTAGATGCTCTAGCTAGTTGTTTATTAGGCACGAATGTGAACGTTTTTTGTAAAGAAAAATTTTTAATAAAATATTCGGCTCAGCTTCTTTCTTTTAAAGGAACAGGGCAAAATCAAGAAGGAGAAGAGATTAGTTTTGATACTTGGTCTAAAGATATTTATCTAATGTTAAGAGTGAGAGTTCTATTAGGCTGCTTGTTTCATCAAATGGAAAAACCCAATCACAGCAATCAAGAAATCATAAAAAAAATTCTCTCTGAGATTCAAATTACCTTAGAAACTTATTTAATAGCAATGCTCTGTACTCAAAGCCAAGATATTTCTCTGAGTACCAAAGAAAAAGCAGAACTTTATAAAATACTGACTACACAAGTAATCGATCGATTATCTCACTTAGAAGAAGGTCAAAGCTACTGTTTGCCCACAGGATGGAGCAGTCATGCTATCTATCTTGTTTTTACTCGAAACAATCAATTCCTGCATTTACGATTAGACAACTTAGGCCGAGGAATTGATAAACACAAAGACGGTGCGAAGACTGAAGAAGTTAAAATGATCAGTAAAAAACATTCAAAAAAGAAAAAAGAAAGAATTTCTCAGGCATTCCCCTATCCATTAGGTAAGATTGAATTATCCTCAAACTCTAAACAATTAGCACAATATCTCCAAGAGCTATTTTTAAATTATAATAAACTTCCTCCTCACAGCGATGAAACAAAAAAAGAATTCGTTGAGACTATCTACAATTCCGACGAGGTCTATGACCTTGGGAAAGGAGAAACCAAGTACTATCATGCTGAGTTACGACCTCGCCAGACCGCTAAAAATTGTGTTTATTATAATTTCCAAATAGGTGTCGAAATACGTTGTGACCCAGAACTCTCCCGCTTAATCTATGAAGCCGAATGTAATTTTGCAAATCCAAAATCGAACTATCCCATATTGGACGCTAAATGGCCGTTACTCAAAGAATTTTATCAACCTCAATCGATTTTACCTCTTTATTTGATAAAAGCCTTGAGGGATTATCATCAAAATCACAAAATCAAAGTTTATCAACAGGAAGTAAAAGAGTGGCCTGGGTCCCTTTACACAAATTTATGTATTCTGAACAAGTTTGCTATTCAATTAAGAGATACCAGCACACTGGAAGTTTTTCTCTCAACAATTGACCCCACCGCTTCAAATTTTGAAAATTGGTTTGATGAAAAAAGGATAGCTGATCAACGCATATTGCTGGAAGGAGAAGCAGGTATTGGAAAGAGCACTTTAGCCGAACGCCTCGCCTTTTTGAATGCTACGGGTAGAATTTGGTCCGGGCAATTCGAGGCGGTACTCATTGTGCCCTTAAGGATATTAGTGCGTGCTATTCAAAATGAAAAAACTTTGGCAGAAATAGTCTCTGACACAATTACATATCTCTCACAGCCTATGTATGCGATAGAGATAGACCTTCTTGAAAAGGCGATGAAAGCCAATAAGATTTTATTAATATTGGATGGCGCAGACGAAGTATCTACAGAAAGGGCCTCTTTTCTATCAAGCCCTTATACAAATTTATTAAGTTATTCCCGTCAAATAACGACGACTCGTCCATACCACCTTCCTGATATATCCTTATTCAGCCATCAATATCGGATTATAGGTTTTACCTCAGAATCAGCTCATCAATACACAGAGAAATTTTTCCACCAGCTAGAGACTCAAAACAATAAAGGAGAAGACGAAAAAAAATTAGTCGAATCGAAAGAAAATAAAAAAGCTGAACAAAAAGAAGAGCAAATAAAAAAAACGACTTTAAATAAGTCTGCCCTTCTTCTAAAAGGCATCCAGAAAAACCCTGCTTGGTATAAGCTCAGTCGTTCACCACTGTTATTATCTTTCTGTTGTTCATTGATAGTCGCTGAAACTGAAACTTCTGTGGCTGACATGAGAATTTCCGAATTATATCAAGGTATATTTAACATACTTATTTATCGTTTTCTACAAAAGAACCAGACAGATTTTGATCAGACAATAACGATCAGTGAAATCCTGCAAAGTCCTTTTGCGAGGGGGCCTGTGGAGTTTTTAGAAACATTAGCATTAGAGGCACGGCTTTCCAAGCAATCAGATATCACAGCAGCCGTACTGGAAACCGTTTTGAAAAAATGCGCTTTCTCCAGAAAAATCACCCAACCCGTATTACGTATTGAATTACTGAAACCGACAACCGAAGATACAGTAGGCATTAGTGGTTGTTATTTTTCCCACCCAACCTTGCAAGATTTCTGTATTGCTCGTCAAATTACCAAAAAATTATTATCCTCAGACAGATCAGAGGCTTTACCACTGGTTCAAGAACATCGCTACGATTTTCAATACCGTTTAGTATGGCCCTTTATCTCAGGATTATTATATAAAAAATCTTCCAGAAATGTGGAAATAATCCTGAATGCTTTACTAGCAGAGCCTCGGGAGTGTGGTTTTTATGAAATTCCTATTTTATTAAGTTGTATTGAAGAATGTATTCCTGCTATTACCACCGACAGTGTTTCTGTAGCACCTATGACGAATTCGACTGTATTGACAAAGATAGGCATACAATTCAAAGCTATTTTCTATCGCTTAGTGGAAGAACAAAAAGGCTCGGATATTCCAGACACTTGGCTAGAAGTGTTAAGTAAAAGCCCTTTCTTTGTGAGACATATCGGGTTACTCGATAAAATGACGGCTATTTTAAATGGTTCCAATACCGAACAAACAGTTAAAGTAGCTTATTATCTAGGGTGTTTAATTCATTTTTCTTCTGAGTACTCAGCGCAAGTAGCTGCGGTTTTAATGAAATATATCCAGCAAGGTAAAGATAAAAACTGGCAAGAAAAAGCACTCTATGCACTACAGAAAATGGTGGCACTGTCGGTTATAGACAGCAGTCAATTTAAAAATTTCCAGTCATTGTTATGGGGAATCGTACAGGGTAATAAAGAGCAGACAACGCCTCTAATGCGTCAAATCGCTTCCGAAGTACTAAAAAAGCACTTTCCCATTTTAGAACAATCTTTAACCAAGACTGTTATTGATCGTTTAACAACAAGCCAAAAAATACAATCTAAAATAGAAATAGTCGATGAGCTATTAACCTTGATCCCTTTCTTCCAAGAGACTGAAATGAGCGTCTGTATACAAACTTTGATGCCATTATTAAAAGACAGCAAAAACAGTTCAGAAAGAGTCGTAGAGGATGTTCATAAACTCGCCTATACTTTAAGTATATTGTATCGATTAAACCCTCAAAAAAACAAGTTATTATGGGATTCATTGAATGATGAATTTAAAGCGCTAGAAGCGATTCCAAAGGCCATCCTGGCTACCCCAGGTCAGCATCATTCAGGTTTTATAGAGGCAATGACACTTCTGCAAGAAGAATTTGATAAGATTTCCAACCCCCAGCAAGGTATTTGGATGGCAAGGTTCTTGGTCGACCAGGTTAAAGCAAATACAGCAGAGGAGAAAACTGTTTTCAGTGCTTCCGTGGTAAAATACCTGACTATGGAAATGCCAGAACAAATCATGCACTTACCAAAAAAGTGCTGGATAACGAATTTTCCTAAAGATTGGAAAGCACAAGAGATCATGGAGCTTGAATCTAAAGACAAGCTAAATTATCTACCGCCGGAAGCACTTTTTTTAATATCTGAGAGTCAGAAACATCAAAACATGCTATTGATCAAATCATTTTTGAAAAATATTTACACTCATGGGTTTGGCTTGATTTTACGCCCTCAAGAAGGGAAGATGATTATCTTGGCAGGCGATTCTCCGCAATCTGAATATTTAATCTCTACAGAGAGTATCTCGTTAATACAAAAACAGTTATCTGAGCTATTCCCCATTCTACAATGGCAAACTTTACAACACTCTGAAATGATACCCATGGAAGAAGAAGAAGAATTCCCAAAACAATCCTCCTCTTTAAAGCGGAAAACACTCCCACCCATTAGCGTGTTTAGTTCTAACCCTAGCTCTAAAAGGCCCAAAACTAAAAAATCAGATCATTCTCCAACCACTGATAATTCTTATGACAGTTCCAGCTCTCCCAGTTCATCATCTTCCACCTTTGGATCAACATAATACTTGAACACTCAGCATGATATTTAGTATCCTGGAGGCAGATGAATGGGGGCTTTTGCTGCCTGATTTGAAAAATTCTGCTCAATCGTTGTATATAGGTTTGTAAAAAGAGTAAACAACGGAGTCAATAAGTACTCTTTCCCATAACTACAATAGCGATCCGCCATCAAATGGTTTTCTAAGAGAGGAAAGAGTTTTTTAATTTTTTCCGAACTTCCTTTATAGTTATAAAGATAAGTGGTATCTGTACTGTGTATTTCAGGGAGCACATTGATTTCTTGAGCTTTTTTGTTAATTTTTTCAAAAAAATCCGCTGCTTTAGTATCTTTAATAGCGCTCAAAGCAAGGAAAACCAACCCTGATTTCTCAATTTCTACATATAAACTAATCGCTTGCAAGGAATCACTCGATTCTACATAGCTAAGAGTAAAATGAATATTATTTTTTTTCTTCAACGGCTCGGCTCTAAGCGTACAAAGCACGGGTTTATCTGTGCCTTCGAAACTATAATGCTTTCCTAAGATTTCCCTACTCTCGGTTTTTCGCTCCAGAGAGGTTGCTTTTCGATCTTTGGAAAGTTGCGAAAGTGTCATTTCAGAGTCACGTCGGTCTTTGTCAGGCGGAAAAAATTCAAAATTCATATTAACTTCCTTTCAAATCGCCGATTCACTGTACTAGTGTGATATATTAATGCAATAATAAATTTTTGTGTATGGTAACATTATCAAAGGTTTATTGGAAGCGGGAGTCAGCGCGTAACTATTCAGCCGGTGAATAGGAACGTCCACTTTCGGCTCAGATTTGACGAAAAATCGTCCCCAAAATGCTCATACCTAAGTATGTTCCGCTTTTTCGGCCAATTTTTCGTCAAATCTGATTAAAATCAACGACTGGAGTTCTTTACACTCGTTTTTTCAATTGCTTATTTAGTCGACCATGACGTTTCCGTATTTTACGGTTTTCAATAATCACCCCCGATAATTTAGAAAAAATAATAGACTTGTCATTTTAAAACAGGCAAAATTCATACCAATTTAGTTTTTTAGGTGTTATTAATGTATATTGGCATAGATTTAGGCACATCAAGCGTAAAAATTGTATTAATAGATGCAAACCAATCTGTTGTGGCCACCACTGAAAAGCCTTTAACAGTCTCCCGCCCTTATCCTCTATGGTCCGAACAAAATCCTGAACAATGGTGGCGGGCCACCCAGGAGGCAATAGCTGAATTAAAAAAAACTCACTTTAATCAACTTAATCAAGTGCGCGTCATTGGTTTATCGGGACAAATGCATGGCGCGACCCTGCTCGACCATAAAAATCAAGTACTCAGACCTGCTATCTTGTGGAATGATGGACGCTCTGCAAGCCAATGCCAGTTACTCTTACAAAAAGTTCCTGATGCTTTAGCAATCACCGGCAATATGATTATGCCAGGATTCACAGCTCCTAAAATTTTATGGGTAGCGGAACATGAACCGGAAATTTTTGCAAAAATCCAAAAAATCCTGCTGCCTAAAGATTATTTACGATTAAAAATGACCGGGGTTTACGCTACAGATTGCTCCGATGCTTCCGGAACCGCCTGGCTTAATGTCAAAGAACGGCGCTGGTCGGAAACGCTGTTAGCAGCCACTGGATTATCCAAAAATCAAATGCCGGAATTATTTGAAGGCGTGGAAATTACTTCCACATTGTTGCCAGAAATAGCAGCTAATTGGGGAATGGCTCGCGAAACCAAAGTGATCGCCGGAGGCGGCGACAACGCCGCCAGCGCAATTAGCATGGGAATCATCCAACCGGGTCAGGCCTTTCTCTCATTAGGGACATCCGGAGTTTACTTTGTAGCCGATGATCAATACCGGCCGAATCCAAAAGAAACTTTACATACCCTGTGCCATTGTTTGCCCAATCGCTGGCATCAAATGAGTGTTCACCTGAGCGCCGCCAGTTGTTTAAGCTGGTTGTCCAAAATTCTGGGCCATTCCGAAGAAAATTTAATTGACCTGGCCAAGCAGCATGATCAACTTAACACCCCCCTATTTCTTCCTTATTTATCTGGTGAAAGGACTCCTTTAAATGACCCGCAGGCAAAAGCGGCTTGGGTTGGCATGAACCATAATACCGGCGCCGGAGATTTGGTGCAAAGCGTTTTGGAAGGAGTAGCCTTTGCCTTTGCACAAGGGCAGCGAGTTATTGAAAATGCTGGTGTGACCATAGATAATGTAGCAGTCACCGGTGGCGGGGCTAAAAGCCGTTATTGGGGAGAAATCCTTGCCACTATTTTACAACGTCCTTTAATCTACCGGCGGCAGGCTGCAATTGGGGGGGCATTTGGTGCAGCCCGTTTAGCTTGGTATAGTGAGCATGGTGGCGATTTTCAAACCGCTTTTCCAACCCAGGAGATAGACCATATTATTTATCCGGTTGAAGCAGATTATGCTCGATATCACCATAAGCAAAAATTATTTGAATCATTATATCCGGTATTAAAACCGGTCTTTAAATAGGAGAAATGAATGACAGATTACTTTACTAATATCCCACATATCCGTTACGAAGGTCCAGAAAGCAGCAATCCATTTGCTTACCGCTACTATAATCCCAACCAGGTTATTCTAGGCAAAACCATGGCGGAACATTTAAGATTTGCAGT